>JBOGZM010000314.1:0-2464 GCA_050697255.1 Solirubrobacterales bacterium | reverse complement strand
GCCCTTCTTTTTTTGGATGTTCCCCGAGCCCCGCTTTACGCGGGAGCTCTCGCGACTTTCGGTGGGGCGAAGCCCCTCGATGCTCTCGGTCCGGTCAGTCGTCGAGCACCGGCCACCAGCGCCGGTAGTGCCCTCGGGCGCGGGCGACCAGCGCACCTGGCTCGACCCGCTCCACGCCGGTCCCGTCGAGCGCCGCCTCGATCGTCGCGACGACGGAGCGGGCCAGGGCGGCAAGGTCGTAGCCCCCTTCCAGCACGAAGCCGAGCGGCGCGTCCAGCTCGCGCGACAGCCCGCGCGTCGAGACAGCCATCGCGGCGTAGGAGTCCTCGGTCAGGGTGCAGTTCGCGAGCGGGTCGTCGCGATGCGCGTCGAACCCCGCCGACACGAGCAGCAGATCGGGGGCGTAGGCGTTGGCGACCGGCGCGACGACGTGCTGGACGAGGCCCAACCAGTCAGCATGGCCGGCGCCGGGTGGGACCGGAAGATTCACCGTGTAACCCTCGCCCGCGGCGATGCCGTTCTCGGTCAGCGCCCCCGTCCCGGGATACAGCGGCGACTGGTGGATGCTGACGTACAGGACCTGGTCGGAGTCGTAGAAGATGTCGTTCGTGCCGTTGCCGTGGTGAACGTCCCAGTCGAGCACGAGGACGCGCGCGACGTCCAGCCGGTCGAGCGCGTACCGGGCGGCAACGGCGACGTTGTTGAACAGGCAGAAGCCCATCGCGCGCGCCGCCTCCGCGTGGTGCCCGGGCGGCCGCAGACCGCAGAACGCGATGTCGGCCTCGCGTGCCATGAGCGCCGAGACCGCGCTCACCGCGCCGCCCGCCGCATGCAGGGCCGCCTCGAACGAGCGCGCGGACGCAATCGTGTCCATGTCGAGCCTCCCGCCGCCGCGCGCGCTCACCTCCGCGATCCGGTCGATATACGACTGGGGGTGCACGGCCTCCACGACCTGTCGCTCGCCCGCCGGCGCCGACATCCGCTCGAGCCCGAGCCAGCCGCGTCCCGCGAGCTCCCGCTCGATCGCGCGGATCCGCTCCGGGCACTCGGGGTGGTCGCCCGTGTCGTGCTCGAGCGACGAGGGATGGTGCAGGTAGAGGCCGCGCGTCATCTGGTCGGTGGGCGCCTGGGGGCGCCGCCCCGGCGGCGGATACCGTACCGCCCGGTGGTCCGCCCCGTTCCGAGAGCCCGCTGTGGCACGCGCCCGCCCGATGCGCCGGCGCGCACCTGCCGATGACCGCCTTGGCGGCCGTTGCGAAGGGCGTTGACGTCGCGGTGGTGGGAGCGGGAGCGGCCGGTCAGTACACCGCTCTGGTGGCGGTGCAGAACGGCGCCCGAGTCGCACTCGTGTCGAGTTCCCCGCTGGCGCACTCGGCGAGCTACTGGGCCCAGGGCGGCCTGGCCGCAGCACTCGGCCCGGACGACACCGTGGACCTGCACCTGGCCGACACCGTCGCCGCCGGGCGCGGCGCCGGCAGCGCGCGCATGGCGCAGATCCTCTGCTCGGAGGCGCCGGAGCACGTCCGTGAGCTGGAGCGGCTCGGGATCTCCTTCGACCGCTCGCCCGAGGGCGAGCTGCTGCTCTCCCTGGAGGGCGGCCACACGCGCCGCCGCGTCGCCCACGCCGGCGGCAGCGCGACCGGCCGGCATCTGACGGCACGGCTGTCCGAGTTGGTGACCGCGGAACCGGGCATCGAGGTGCACGAGCGCACGTCGGCCCACTCGGTGTGGGTCGAGGAGGGCCGCTGCACCGGAGTCGTGACGGAGGCGGCCGCGATCCCGGCCGCGGCGACCGTGCTCGCAACCGGTGGTGCTGCGGCTCTCTGGCAGCGCACGACGAACCCGCGCGGAGCGATCGGCTCGGGGCTGACCCTCGCGGCCGAGGCCGGAGCCGCGCTCGCCGACCTCGAGTTCATGCAGTTCCACCCGACGGCTGTCGCCGTGGAAGGAGAGTTGGACGGCTTCCTCGTCACCGAGGCCGTGCGCGGAGACGGTGCGCTGCTCGTGACCGAAGAGGGTGAGCGCTTCGTTGAGGAGCTGGCGCCCCGGGACGAGGTCACGCTCGCGATCGAAAGCCTCATGCAGGCGGGCCGGCGCGCGCTCCTCGATCTGCGCCCGGTCGACATGAGCGCGTTCCCGAACATCGTCGAACGGCTGACGGGCGCCGGAATCGATCCGGAGCGTCAACTCGTGCCGATCGCGCCGGCGGCGCACTACATGATCGGGGGCATCGTCACGGACGAGCGCGGTCGCTCGACCCTCCCCGGCCTCTACGCGGTGGGCGAGTGTTCGTGCACGGGCGTCCACGGCGCCAACCGGCTGGCCTCGAACTCGCTCTCGGAGTGCTTCGTCTTCGGAAGGCGCGCGGCCCTGTGCGCGGTGGCGGAACCGGTGCCCCTCCCGATCGGCCCGCCACCTGCGGCCGGTCTCACCGCCGCCCCGAGCGAGGCGACCCGCGCTGCGC
>JBOGZM010000313.1:0-3163 GCA_050697255.1 Solirubrobacterales bacterium | reverse complement strand
GGCTGCGCGCCCTCGCCTCCGGCAGGCGGCGTTGACCCGCCGCCCTCAGCGCCCGCCGGTGGTGCGGCCTCGCCCGGTGGAGCGGCGCCCGCTGCGGACGCGGACGCGTCCTCCTCGATCTTCGCGGCGAGGGACATCTTCAGCTCGACGGAGTGGAAGTTGACGTTCGCCCTGGCCGCCGCGTGGTTCAGCTGGACGAGCAGCGAGGGCACGTCCTGGTTCGCCGGCACGGCCTTGCCCAGGCGCCCGAGGCTCGCGTAGAGCCGCGGGAAGGCGATCTGGTCGCGGGCGAACCTGGCCTTGTCCTGCTCGGCCTGGTCGAGCGTCTGCCGCGCCTCGGCGAGGTCCTTGTCGATCGCAGACAGCTTCTCGCGCTTCGGTGACAGGGCGAGGAACCAGAACGCGCCGAGCGCGCCGAGCACGGCCGCGACCATCACGATGTAGGTGTCACGCCGCGTCACGGGGTCGGGCCTCCAGCCGCCGACGAGGCCTCGTTGCCCTGCGCGACGGCAGCGTTCGCGTCAGCGATCGGAGCCGCGGCGCCGGGGGGCACCCCGGCGGCACCGCCCGCCGAAGCCGTATTGGTAGCCCCGCCGAACACCACCAGGATGTCGAACGCGGTCACCCGCGCCGAACCGGTGCAGTCCTGGACGTCTTCCTGCTCCTGACCCGGCTGGGCCTCCGTGACGGCGGTTCCGCCGCCCTGTTCGCTCGAGTCCTTGCGTGCGGACTTGGCGAGGTGGACGTCGGTCACATCGTCGAGGTTCTTCATCCGAATCATCATGCGTGCGACCGCGTGCTGGGAGTACGTGCAGCCTGAGATCGTGAAGGCCGGGGACTTGGCCTCCTCACGCAGGGTCGCGATGTCGCCTCCCGCACCGCCGCCGCCCACCTCAATTCCCGGGGCCACGCTTGCCGCCACGTTCACCACCCACACGTTGAGCGGGATCGCCTTCGAGAGCTGGCGCAGCGGGCGCTCCCAGTCGAAGCGCTCCGCGGCCAGCGTGTCGATCTGCGTCATGCGCGCGCGCTGGAGGTCGGCGAAATGGCCGTAGGGGCGGAGCGCGTCTGCGACCTGCCGCTGGCTGTGGGACTCGTCCTGGATTTCGGCGAGCTCCTCTGTCTTGGAGTTGATCTGGTTCGAGGTCATCACGACGGCGAGCATGCACACAACTACAGCGCCCAGCACGCCGAGCGCGATGTAGCCGGAAAAGCTGGAGCGGCCGCGCGGGCCGCGCGCGGAGCCGCGCCGCTGCTCGGCCGGGATCAGGTTGATGGGCCTCACGTGGGCACCTCGTCGAGCGCCAGTCCGGTCGCGATGGTCAGCTCGGCGGCCTCGACGCCGTCAAGCGCCCCGGGCTGCACCTCGACCTGGCCCATGCTGCGCGGCTGGACCGGCATCCCGAGCTCTGTCTCGAAGAAGGAGGGCAGGCCCTCGATCGCGATTCCTGGGCCCGCCATCACCGTGCTCTCGACACGCCGGGCGTCGGGGACGGTCGTGTGGTAGTACTCGATCGACAGCCGGATCTCGTCGGCGATGCGCCGCGCGCTGGCGCTCAGCACCTCGCGTGCCTCCGCCACGATCTCGCGCTCGCCCTCGAGCCCGTCGATGTCGCGCTGCATGCCGACGTAGCGAAGCCATTCGCGAGAGTGGTCGAGCGTCAGTCCGCGGCGCTCGGCAAGGGTCGCGGCCATCGACTCGACGCCGTTCTGCAGGACGCGGTTGAAGACGCAGCTCTGGCCGACGCCGATCGCCAGGTTGGTGAGCCCACCGAAGTAGCAATAGAGGGTGGCCGGCTCCGGCGTGGCGGCGGTCTCGATCGGCTCGGGCAGCTCTCCTTCGGCGGGCTGGCCTTCCGGGCCGAGCTCCGGCACGCCGGAGAAGTCCGCGGAGGCAAGCTCCTGCGGCGACGGTCCCGGGGGCACGTACAGCGCCCGGATCATCGCGAAGGCGGACAGGTCGACGAGCTCCGGCTGCAGTCCCGCCTTGCGGGCAACCGCGAGCAGGTGCTCGACGGTGTCGCGCCGTGCGCCCACGACGACGACGCGCATCCGCCCGCCCTCACCGTTGTCGACGCGGTCGAGGACGTGATAGTCGAGCACCGCCTGCTCGAGGGGCATCGGAAGCTCCTCCTGCGCCTGGAAGCGAATCGCCGCCTCGAGCTCCTGATCGTTGTCGATCGCGGGCAGCTCGAGGACGCGGAGCGCGATCTTCTGGCTGGCGACGCCGAGCCGGATGCGCTTGGGCAGGTCGTGCTCGCGGAAGAAGGCCTTCACGCGGTCGGCGAGCCCGTCGATGTCGACGACCTCACCCTCGTGGAAGAGGCCGGGACCGAGGCTCTCGGTGGCGGCGCGCACGAGCGACGGCGTTCCACCGCCGCTGAACTCGGCTGCGGCCAGGAAGCCGGGCTCGATGTCGAGCCCCACCATCGAACGCGTTCTTGAGTCGAAGATTCCCATTCCCTGGAGGGCTGGCCACCCTGCTGGGCCGGGACCCCTGCCCCGTCCGGCACGCGACCGTTTGATTCCCGCACCGTGTATCGACGGGTGTATGCCCTTCCTTTAGGGGCGGCATGGGAACGCAACGGCGCCTTAACCTCACGAGCCGCGCCGCCCTCCGGGGCGCCCTATAGTTCCGGGCCCATGAGCCAGGCAACCACGCTCACATGCCCGAAGTGCGGCGGCGAGATGCGCAGCTACGAGCGCAACGGCGTGGTCGTTGACCAGTGCACCGAGTGCCGCGGGATCTTCCTCGACCGGGGTGAGCTCGAGCGCCTCGTCGACGCCGAGGACCGCCACTACGGGGACTCCGGCAGCGACCGCCGGCGCGATGACGACGACGATCGCGGCGAGCGCCGGCACAAGAAGAGCAAGAAGCGCAGCTTCCTGGAGAACCTGTTCGAGGGCGAGTAGGCGACTGCCCGGACTCGCGACTGCCTCAGGACGACAGGCCTGAGACCTCGACGTACCAGTCGATCAGGCCGCTGCCGAAGAGCAGGCCGACGATGCCGCCCAGCGCCAGGAACGGCGCGAACGGGACGCCCTGCTTGCGCGCCGCGGCGCCGCGAGCGGCAACGATCGCCATCCCCGCCAGCGCCCCAGCCGCGAAACCCACGAAGAGCGCCGGACCGACCGAGCGGCCGAGGAACAGGCCCATCACGGC
>JBOGZM010000312.1:0-3874 GCA_050697255.1 Solirubrobacterales bacterium | reverse complement strand
CCACCGAGGCGGGCAACGGGCAGGCGCGGCAGTCCCGGAAGCGGCGGCGCACGACGACGCTCAGGGTCAGGAGCACCAGCTTCGGGCGAATCCTCGTGGACGGCAAGGGCCGGGCGCTCTACCTCTTCACGCGCGAGCCCTCGACCAGGAGCCGCTGCTACGGGCAGTGCGCCGTCGCGTGGCCCCCGTTCCACGCGCGCGGAAAGCTACGCGCCGGGGCGGGCCTCGACGCCGCCAAGCTGCGCTCGAGTCGGCGCCGGGACGGGCGGCGGATCGTGACCTACAACGGCCACCCCCTCTACTACTACGTCAGCGACCGCAGGCCGGGGCAGGTCACCTGTCACAACGTGGTCGAGTTCGGCGGCACGTGGCTGGTCGTGAACCCCGCGGGGAACGCCGTCTCGTAGAGCGAGCGCGCGCGGCGGCGCAGCGTCGGGAGCGCCAGCAGCGCGCGCGGGCTGCGCAGGACCGCGAAGATCAGCGGCGCCGGGTCGAAGCACGAGTGCCGCTCGGTCACGACACCCTCTTCCTGCGAGAAGCGATCGCAGACGTGCAGCCGGACCGGCCGGCTGCCGACCGTGCCCTCGAGATGGAACTCGATGAAGACGGCTCGCTCGTCCCCACGCCAGTCCAGCACATGGGCGTGCACGTCGGGCATCGCCGCGAACAGCGTCGCGATGTTGCGGCAGAACTCGTCCCGGCCCCGGTGGGGCTTCATCATGGGCTGCACCATCCGCGCGTCTGGGGCAAGCCGGGGCGCGACGTGACGGCAGAACGACTCATACGTCGGGTCTCGCCACGCCTCGGCGAACCAGGCGACGAGCTCCTGCGCAGCGGTTCCCTGCCCGGTCGTCGAGGTCATTATTGGCAGACGCGGCGCTAGGCCGCCGCGGGCACGCCCTCGGTGAGCTGCTGCTGGAGCGACAGCGTGCTCGAGTCCGGCAGCTCGAGCCGCGTCGCGAGCGTCGCCGTCGCGGTCCACCCAGCGTCGGGTGGTCGGTGCCCAGCCGGACGTCCTCGGCGGCGCCGTAGCGCTCCAGCAGCGCGGTCAGGCCATCGGGCGTGGAACTCATGGGGGAACTCCTCTCTCGAGTGCCAAGGACCGGGTAGATACATACAGCCTGTATCTACATACAGGCGGCATGTTATTCGCTCCGCGCTGCGTGTCAAGAGATCCCTGGTTTTTGTTCCCCCTGGTCGGTTAGGGTCGCGCCGCGCGGGGCGCGCGTCGGTCGCCCCGGCGAACAAGGGGAAAAGGGGGATAGATGAGTCGATCAAAGGTCGTCGCCTTCGCGCTTGCGGTGGCGGCTCTCACCCTGGCGGTGGCACCAACCGCGCAGGCCGGTCCAACGTCGTCCACCACGGCGATCGTCGCGCTCGGCGACAGCTTCTCCTCGGGCGAGGCGGGGCGCTGGAACGGCAACAGCCTCAACATCTTCGGCACCAGAAACGGGACCGACCGCGCGGCACGCTGCACCTTTGGGATCTTCTGCAGCTACGACGCGCACCGCGTGTACGGAAGCTCATACGACAACGGGTGTCACCGCGCGGACGTCGCGCCGATCAGAAGCGCGGCGATTTCGGTCAGCCAGAAGATCAATCTCGCCTGCTCGGGCGCCAGGACGCAGAACATCTGGCGCGGCTCGCAGGGCGGCGCGGCGTTCAAGGGCGAGGCCCCCCAGGCGGACCAGTTGCTGCCGATCGCGCAGCAGAAGAACGTCAAGCTGGTCCTGCTCAACATCACCGCAAACGACCTCGGGTTCGCGGACCACGTGATCGACTGCACGATCGCCTGGACGCTCGGCTTCACCTGCAACGCGCAGGAGCAGGCCGAGATCGTGGCGGCGCTGCCGGCAGCCGCGAACGGCCTCCGCAAGGCGATCGACGAGGTGCGCGCCGTGATGTCCGCGGCCGGCTATTCCACCTCGCAGTACAAGTTCGTGGTCCAGGGCTACGCGTCGCCGGTGCCCGTGGGCGCGAACATCCGCTACCCGGAGTCGAGCTGGGACCGGCTCACCGTGGGCGGCTGCCCGTTCTACAACGTGGACGCGAACTGGGCCAAGAACACGGCCACGCCCACGATCGTGAACAACATGCGCAACGTCGCGGCCGAGAAGGGCGTGCGGTTCCTGGACGTGCGCGACTCGCTCAACGGCCACGAGGTGTGTCACAAGAGCTCGAGCCTGGTGACCAGCTCACCGTCGCCCATCAAGCACGAATGGGTGCGCTGGCTGAACTCTGGCTGCTGCCAGGGCGACGCCCAGGAGTCACTGCACCCAAACGCCTACGGCGAGCGGGCGATCGGCAAGTGCATCTCCCTGTCCTACGCACAGGCGAGCGGCAACCACACCTGCCGCAACACGCCCGGCGCGGACTACAACGCGATGACGCTCGCGTCGATTCCCTGACGGGCACGTCATAGACGGAAGGTGACGAGAGGCCTTCGCGCGAGCGGAGGCCTCTCGTCGTGCAGAGCTGCTGTCAGTCCTCAAGCGCGCACGCCGCGCCGCCGGTAACTGTCGATGACCGAGGAGGTATGGACGTGCCGATCATCGACCGAGAGACGACGCGGGAGCTCACGCGCCGCAGGCCCACCGACCTCGAGCACGAGGTGCAGCATCTGAACGAGCGCGTCGACGCGCTGCTCGAGGCGGTCAGCCGGATGGCGCGACAGCACTACCGCTACCCGCTGCTGCCTCAGAACTCCCTCAGCTCGGCGCTGCACGACGCCCGCCGGCGCTAGGTGTCCTGCCCGAGCACCTGGTGAACCCTCTTGATCGGGGGCTGGTCGCCGATGGCGCTGTGGTTCCGGCACGTGTTGTAGTGCTCGAGCCAGTGTGACAGGGCCAGGCGGCGGGCGTCCGAGTCGGCGTAGGTCTGGCCATAAGCCCACTCGCGCGCCATGGTCTGCTGGTAGCGCTCGACCTTGCCATTGGTCTGGGGCCGGTAGGGACGGATCGTCTTGTGCGCGATCGCGCGCTCGCCCAGCAGCCGGCGCAGTGAGCTGTTGTGCGTGTAGGCCCAAGCGTTGTCGCTCAGGATCCGCTCGGCCACGATGCCGTGGCCGAGCAGCCAGTCGAGCGCGCGGCGACAGAAGCCGGTGACGGTCTCGGCGCGCTCGTCGTCGTGGACCTCCGAGTAGGCCAGCCGCGAGCAGTCGTCGACGATCGAGTGCACGTAGTCCCAGCCCACCCGCCGTGAGCGCCGGCGCCGATCGCCGGTGACGGCGTGGCCGGGCTCCAGGAAGCGGCCGAACTTCTTCACGTCCACGTGCAGCAGGTTCCCCGGGCACGGCCACTCGTAGCGCACGACCGCCTCCCTGGGTGCCCGGGGCCGGCGCGAGCAGCCGCGCCGGCGCAGGGCGGCATGGACGGTGGAGTGGGGCCGACCGATCAGCGGAGCGATCAGCCGCGGCCCCCAGCCGGTGTGCTCGCGCACCTCGCAGATCCGGTCGTGTTCTTGCTCGCTCAGCATCGCCGGGCTGTGGCGCGGCCGCGAGGAGCGATCGTCGGCCCAAGTGCCCGCGCGACGCTGCTCCTGGCTGGCCTCGCGCTCGCGCTTGACCCAGCGGTTGACAGTCGCCGGCGAGACGCAGAAGCGGGCAGCTGCCCGCTTCTGCGACATCCCGCCCTTCACCGCCTCGACCATCCGGCGCCGTGCGCCGGGTCCGAGTCGCCAGCTACCTTCCAAAGACATCCGGGCCCTCCTTCGGCTGTGGCTCTTCGCGGAACCACAAGCCTCGGGACGGGCCCGGACGTTTTCTTTAGTCGTTCACAAGGTCTCTGGGCAGGTCAGCTAACCCCTGGCGACCTGGAGGTGCTCGAGCTGATGGCCGAGGGGCGCTCGAACCAGGCCATCGCCGACGCGCTGGTCG
>JBOGZM010000311.1:0-10197 GCA_050697255.1 Solirubrobacterales bacterium | reverse complement strand
GACTTCACCGAGTTCGAGCGCACAGCGGCCGTCTGGAACTACGCGCTCTTCTTCTGGGGCGAGGATGCCGTGACCGACGGCCTGTCGCCATACATCGACGCGGCTCCGACCGAGGAGCAGAAGTACTTCCTCGCCACGCAGCAGGTCGACGAAGCCCGCCACGCCGTCTTCTTCAACCGCTTCATGCACCAGGTCTGCGACATCGGGGACGGCACCGTCTCCGGCGGCCTCGAGTCGATCCGGCCGCAGCTCACGTGGGGCTTCCGCATGGTGTTCGACCGCCTCGACCGGATGGGCGACGAGCTGCGCGCCGACCCATCCCTGCCGCGCCTGTCCGCGGCGATCACGCTCTACCACGTCGTGATCGAGGCGATGCTCGCGCAGCCAGGCCAGCACTTCATCACCTCCTACCTGCACGACCGCGACCTGCTCCCCGGTTTCCGCGCGGGGATGGACCGCATCGCCCAGGACGAGCAGCGGCACATCGCCTTCGGCGTGAAGCTGCTCTCCGACGTGGCCGCCGGCGATCCCGAGTGCCGGCGCGCGGTCGCCGATCTCCTCCGTGAGGTCTTGCCGTGGACGGCCTCGGTGCTGGTCCCGCCCGACTGGAACCTCGACTACACGCGGGTGTTCGGCTTCGAGCTGGAGGACATCGCCCGCGAGGGCGCCGACTCGCTCGAGACCAAGCTGCGCAGCGCCGGGCTCCCGATCGAGGAGCTGCCCGGGCCGCCGATCTTCGCCTACGGGCTGCCCGCCGAGACCCGCGTGCGCAACGGCCTGCGGCTCGTCCAGGGCGGCGTGCTGGGCGAGAAGAACGGGCCACCGGACAGTGACCACGAGACGATGGCAGCGCTGTTCGAGATGCTCGGGGCGAGCATCGACGGCCGCAATGCTCCGGACGTGCCCGGCACGATCCTGTGGGACTTCGCCGACGCCGAGCCCTGGCACCTCGTGGTGGCCAACGGCGATACGCGCTTCGAGCCCGGACGGGTGGAGTCACCGACGGTCACGCTCCGGTGCCGGTACGAGGACTGGGCCGACGTGTTCGCGAAGCGCGAGCACCCGCTGCGCCTGGCGGCCACGCGCCGCCTGCGCCCGCGCGGGAACCTGCGCTGGCTTTGGCGCGCGCGGCGTATGTTTCCTCGCTAGACGGTCTCGGCGAATAGCCGGTTTCCGGCTTTCTCGGGCCGGGGATGGCCGAGGCGGCACTTCTTCGACGAAAGGAGAGTCCGATGAAGAAGTTCCTGTTGGCAGGGTTCCTCGCCCTGGCGCTGGTTGCGGTCGGAGTGACGGTGGCAGCCGCCCGAGGCGGGCACGGCAACGGCGGCAAGCACCTGGACGGCAAGCTCGACGGCTTCCAGGAAGTCCCGTCGATCTCTACGAACGCCGAGGGCAAGATCAAGCTGAAGGTCAACGGCAGCTCGATCAGGTACAAGCTGAAGTACCGCGGGTTCGCCGCGGGCAACAACGTGCTGTTCGCGCACATCCATCTCGGCCAGGAGGCAACCAACGGCGGGATCGCCGCGTTCCTCTGCGGCGGCAGCGGCAAGCCGGCCTGTCCGCAGAGCTCCGGCGAGGTGAGCGGCACGATCGTCGCCGGCGACGTGCACGCCATCCCGACCCAGGGTCTGGCGGCGAACGACATCGGGGCGCTGATCCGCGCCATCAAGCACGGCGCCACCTACGCCAACGTCCACACGGACAACTTCGGATCCGGCGAGATCCGCGGTCAGATCGGTGACGACGACGACGATCACCACCGCGGCAACGGTCGCGGAAAGCACGACGACGACTAACCGTTGACGATCCGGGAGGCGCGCCGCCGGCGGGCCTCCCGGACACCCCGGGTTTGGCCCTGCACGGTTAGTGGGTAAAAGCCGGTTCAACAGCGTCGGCCGTGGCGCGGGCGTAGCCCGCGTCGCTCGAATCAGGGGGAGGATCAGTGTCGAGTCTTCGCACCACCGCTCGCCGGTGCGCGGTCGCAGTCGCGACGGCGGCCATGATCGCAGTTGCAGCCGGGCCCGCCTCAGCGGCCCCGACCCACTACGTGGAGATGTCCGACGGTGCCAGCATCGCGATCAACGTCAAGGTGCCGCCGCACTGCAACGCGCTGAACAAGTGTCCGACGTTCTTCGAGATGTCGGGCTATGAGAGCGGCTCGGACGAGGGCAAGACTCCTGCCGGCCACCTCGCGGACCAGACCGGGCTGCCCTTTCCGCTCCAGACCGGGACGCGTGAAGCCCATGCCTCGCATGTCGACGACCGCTACGTGACCGTGCTCGTGAGCGTGCGCGGAACGGGTTGCTCATCTGGCGAATTCGATCTCTTCAGCTTGCGCTCCGCGCTCGACGGCAAGGAGGTCATCGACAAGTGGATCGCCCAGCAGTCGTGGTCGAACGGCAAGGTCGTGATCTTCGGCCACTCCTACAGCGGCATCACGGGGCTGTTCGTGGCCTCAATGCGTCCGAACGCCCTCCGCGCGGTGAGCGCCTCGGGGCTGATCGGTGACCTCTACCGCGACATCGTCTATCCGGGCGGCGTCACCAACTACGGCTTCCCGCTCCTGTGGACCGGTGCGATCAGGCCGGTTTACGACCTCGGCGGCGGGACCCTCGGTGGCCTGTACCCGCTCGAGGACACCAGCGCCAAGTGCGCGGAGAACCAGGCCGAGCGGCGGCGCGCCCTGCTCGAGGACCCGCTGATCCACGGCCTCGACGACACGGACGGCAACTGGTACCAGTCGCGGTCGCTCGTGAACTACGTGGACCGCATCAACGTCCCGGTGCACGTCACCTCCGCCTACCAGGACGAGCAGACCGGGCCGCGGGGGCCGACGAACGTGTTCGACCGCCTCTCGGGCTCGATCTCGAAGCGGCTCGTGCTCGTCAACGGCGTGCACGGCACCAACACCGAGGACCACGTCTTCAAGGACCGCATCGCCTGGATGGACTACTGGATGCTGAACAAGAGCTCCGCCGACCTCGACATGAAGACCGGCACGGTCGACCTGTCGACGGAATTCGGGCCGCGGACGACGCCGACCGAGACCTCCCGCGTGATCCTGGGCTACCAGGGCGGCGGCAGGTCCGTGGGCGACATCCGCTCCGACGGATTCCCGCTGGGCCAGACCCGGTTCACGGACGTCTACGCGACCGACGGCCGGAGGCTGGTCTTCGAACCAGAGGCTGTCGAGTCCGGCACCGCAACGTGGATCAACGGCTCCCGCCGGCAGTCCTACGCCTACCAGACCGGGGTCAATACGGGCGGTGAGGTCTCGAGCCCGACCGGCCCGGACGAGGCCGAGCTGTCGAGCTTCGGGTTCCAGCAGCCGACCGCGATCGCCGGCCCCATCATGGCGAACCTGTTCGTGTCCACGTTGGCGCCCGACACCGAGCTGTTCGTGCAGCTGATCGACCGCGCGCCGGACGGCACGCTGCTCTACCTCAACCGCGGCATGCTGCGCGCGAGCCACCGGCAGGTGGACGAGGCGGAGTCACAGAAGACAGCGGACGGGCGCATCTACCGCCCGTGGCGCCCGCACGAGGACCGCGAGCTGGTGAATCCGGGCGAGGTGACCGAGTACCTGATCGACGTGTTCCCCGTCGGGCACGTGTTCCTGCCCGGGCACGAGCTGGTCGTGAAGGTCCACGCTCCGCCCGCGGAGGACAACGACTACGCCTACGTGCAGAAGACCCTGCCGGGCGAAAACACGCTGCACTTCGGCCCCGGCCTGACGAAGCTCACGCTGCCGATCGTGCCGATGGACCAGGTGAGTGGGTTCGAGGCGCCGGCGGGCCAATGCCCGTACGCCTCGATGCGCTGCCTGGCGGGCGGCTGAGCTCGGTACCGCAGGCCCGCCGGCGCCCCCGGCGCCGGTAGGGCATCCGTCCAGCCGGCATGAGCTTTCGCCCCCGGCCTCGTCTAGTCCAATAGATGACGAGGCCGGGGGCGCTGCGAATCGTGACCCTGCCGCTTGCCGCGGCATGTTGCGCACTGCCCGCTGACGCGGCCGGCGCCCCCAGCGGTCCGCCGGCCCCCGCAGGGGTGGCGATCGCCGATGCGCGGTCCGGACACGCTCGGCTGGTCTGGTCGAAGAGCGGGGCGACGGGCGTGCCGGTCGCCGGCTACCGCGTCTATCGCGATGGGCGCGCGTACAGGCGCGTGCGCAAGACCGCGCTGCGGCTGAGCGTCCGTCGTGCCCACACGTACCGCGTGGCGGCGTACGACGCGGACGGCCGCATCGGGCGGAAGTCGCGGGCCGTGAAGGCGATCAGACGCCACCGGGCGCCCAGCCGGCCGGGTCGGTTGCGCACGCGGGTGTCGGGTTCCGGCGTGCGCCTTTCGTGGTCGCGCAGCAGGCGCGGCAGCGGCCGCATCGCGGGCTACCGCATCTATCGCGACAGAGTGCTCGTGCGCCAGGTGCGAGGCCGGTCCGCCAGGGATGCGGGCCTGGCGGCGGCGACCAGGTACAGGTTCACCGTCGCGGCAATCGACACCCAGGGCTACCTGGGGCCTTCGACCAGGCGGGTGGCCGTCCGCACTGCCAGGCCCGAGCCGACCGAGGGCCGGGTGCACGCGTTCCTGCTCGCGTCGACCGGCGAGAGCTTCCGCGACCTCCAGCGCCACTACCGGCAGATCGGCACGCTATACCCGACCTACTTCGAGTGCCGGGAGGCGGACGCGGCGATCATCGGCAAGGACGACCGCCTCGTGACGCGGTGGGCCCAGCTGCGCAAGATCCAGGTGCACGCCCGCATCGACTGCCAGCGTCCGGCGGTGCTTCACTCCATCCTGACCGACACCGCGATCCGGTCGCGGACGATCTCGCGACTGGTGGAGCTTGTCCGCAGCCATGGCTACGAAGGCATCAACGTCGACTTCGAGAACGGCGCCGCGACCGATCGCGACGCGCTGACCGCGTTCGTGCGTGATCTGGCCGCGCGGCTGCACGCGATCGGGAAGCGCCTGTCGGTCGAGGTCTCCGCGAAGTACCAGCACACGACCACGGGTCGATCGGGCTTCTACGACTACGAGGCCCTGGGGCAGGTCGCGGACCGTGTGTTCGTCATGAACTGGGGCTGGCACTGGACGACATCTGCCCCCGGCGCACCCGACGACATGGCGCTGAGCCGGAGAGTCGCCGACTACGTGGCCACGATGCCGAACCGCGCGCGATACGTGCTCGGCACGCACATGTACGGCATGGACTGGCCCAACGGGGGCGGCCCCGCCAACCGGGCGACACCGCTCGAGTACGCCGACGTGCTCGCCCTGATCGCCCGTTACGGGGCAACGCCGGCGCTGGATCCCGCCTCGGACGCGTGGACCTTCTCTTACGCGGATGCGGCCGGCGTGCGCCACGAGGTCTGGTATCCGGATGCCGCCACGATCGCGCGGCGGGTCCAGCTCGCACGGGAGCGTGGCCTCGGCATCGGGTTCTGGCGCCTCGGCAGGGAGGACCAGCGCGTCTGGAGCGACCCGCAGATCGCGCCGGGCACGAACTGGCCCTAGACCACCGCAGGAGCGGCGGGAGGGGTTGCCGCTCAGCGGCGCGGCTTGGTGATGAGGAGAGTCGCTCAGCGGGGGCTGCTTCCCCGAGAGATCTGGGCGCCGTGAGCAACCCTGCTGCGCCGGTCCCATCCTTAGCTCTCTCGAGAACGCCGTCCCGTCCCTGGAACTCATCGAGATGCTCGAACCCCGCTCAGACCGGGGGGTTCCGGCGCCCGATCTCCGTTCTGCCGAACCTAACCGATGGGTTGTCCTCCGCGCAAGAAGCGAAATGCAATTTTTTTAGCCAAATGGACTACTTGCAACAAACGTTGCATAACGCTTAGGGTCTGCGCCAGCGGGCAACGATGCTCGCCGCCCGTCGAAGGAGCGCCGTGGAAGGGCATTCGGCAGGGAGGGACGCCAGCCTCCGGGAGTTTGAACGACCCGGGGGCATCTCTCGCCGTGCCGTCGCTCTCGCTGCGGTGATCGGCCTGATCCTGCTCGGGATCCTGCGCCCTGAGGCCGCGGGCGCCGAGAGCAAGGTGACGCTGAGGCCCGCCTCCGGGGGCGCCGGCCTCGAGTCTTCCGTAGCGGGGACGGGCTTCGGAAAACGCGATCGGGCCACCGTCAGCCTTCGGGGCACGGTCGTTGCCAGGACTCGCACCAGTCGCCGCGGGTCGTTCAGGGCCTCGTTCACTGTTCCCGAAGCCCGAGGAAAACGGTTGAGGGTCGTCTCCCGAAGCGGCGGCCGGCGGATCGTGAACGTATTTCGCATCACCCCGTCTCCGAACCAGCCGCGGGCGGGCGAGGTTGCTTCCCGTACGGGGAGGCGCATCCGCTGGACAGCGGGTGCGAATGCGGCCGGCAGCACCCTTCGCCTCGAGGCATCGGATTTCCCGTCCGAGCGGCGTGTCCGCGTCAGAGCGGGAGGCGCGCAGGTCGCGATGCTCCGCACCGACCGCCGCGGCCACTTCTCCACGCAGCTCACCATTCCGTCCCGCCTCGCCGGCCGCCGTCTCGTGCGGGTCAAGCTGGGCCCGCGAGCGCTGGGGTTCTTCTTCACGATCCCCGCGGCTGGGATCACCTCACTGGGCGCATTGGACGACCCTCCGGGCCGCACCGTCGAGGGAGCTCCCGCGGGCCCCGCCGAGGGCGGCCCCACGTCCGACCCTCTGATCGCGGCGGCCGGGGACATAGCGTGCGACCCCACCTTCACCTACTTCAAGAACGGCCTCGGGACCTCCAGTCGCTGCCGGCAGAGGTTCACGTCGGACCTGCTGGTGAACGCCGGGCTCAGCGCCGTGCTCCCGCTGGGGGACATCCAGTACGAATGCGGTGGTTCCAGCGCCTTCACCCGGTCATACGACCCTTCGTGGGGTCGGGTGAAGGCGATCACGCGTCCCGCCCCCGGAAACCACGAGTACCGCACCAGCACCGGCAGCGGCTGCGACACGTCCGGGAACGCGCGCGGCTACTTCGGCTACTTCGGCGCGGCGGCGGGCGACCCGGCCAAGGGCTACTACAGCTACGACGTCGGCGCCTGGCACCTCGTTGCGCTCAACTCGAACTGCTCCGTGGTGAGCTGCGGCTCCTCCTCGGCGCAGGTGAAATGGCTGCGCCAGGACCTTGCCGCCCACCCCGCAAGGTGCACGCTCGGCTACTGGCACCATCCCAGGTTCACGTCGGGAACGAACTCTCCCGGCAGCAGCTCGGTGACGCCCCTCTACCAGGCGCTCTACGACCAAGGCGCGGACGTCGTCCTGGTCGGCCACGACCACCACTACGAGCGCTTCGCGCCCCAGGAGCCGAACGGCAGCCGTAACCCGGCGCGGGGCATCAGGCAGTTCCTGGTCGGGACCGGCGGGAGGGGCTTCCACCCGCTGAACACTCCCCGCCCGAACAGCGAGGTGCGCAACAACTCCACCTTCGGCGTCCTGAGGCTGACGTTACGTGCGACGAGCTACGACTGGCAGTTCGTGCCCGAGGCCGGCAAGAGCTTCCGCGACTCGGGCTCGCAGGCATGCCATTGAGGTAATGAGCCAACGCGGGGAGGCGATGCAAATCCAGAGCACCGCCGTCCTGCAAGGCCGGGTGGCGCCGAGTCTGTGTGGGGATGCGCCGAATATGTGTCATGCATGCACCGCATCAGGGGGCTGGCCTATACGAAGCTGGGCTATATAGTCGGCGCGCGGAAGCGATGACCTTGCCTTTCAAAGCCGGATAGACCGCCCGATGGCGACGCAGATCGCGGCTGATCGCGTGACCGAGCTCGTCGACGATGGCGCGCAGCTCGTCGAGGTCCTTCCCCGCGGCGAGTACGAGGAGCAACGCCTTCCGGGAGCGATCAACGTCCCGCTGAAGGAGCTCGACGCGGAGGCGGTCGCGGGCCTCGACCGCGAGACAGCCGTGATCGTGTACTGCTGGGACTCGATATGAGATCTCAGCCCACGAGCCGCGTGCCGGCTCGAAACGCTCGGCTTCGGCCAGGTCTACGACTACACGTTGGGAAAGCAGGACTGGCTCGCGCGCGGACTGCCGACCGAGGGCGAGAGGGCCGATGTCCCGGCAGCCAGGCACGTCGTCAGGGACGACGTCGTCACATGCGGTCTCAGCGACCGTGTGGGCGAGGTCCACGACCGGGTCAAGGCGTCGCCGTACGGCTTCGCGCTCGTGATCTCGGAGGACCGATGCCTGCTCGGCCGCCTGCGTGCCTCGGCGCTGGAGAAGTGTGACCCGAGCTTCACTTCAGAGGAGGTGATGGAGCCGGGGCCGTCGACGATCCGGCTGGACAGCGAGCTCGCCCCCCTGGTGGAACGGCTGCGCGACCGGGACCTGCTGTTCGCGCTCGTGTCCTACCCTGACGGCCGGCTCGCCGGCGTCGTGCGGCGCTCCGAAGCGGAGTCGTACCTCTCCGGTGAAAGCCAGCCCAAGCGCGGCTAGTGCGATGCGTCGTACTCGGCGACGACGCGCTTGGGTGCGCGAATGCGCCAGGCATCCTCGAGCAGCTCGGCGAGCTCGTCCGGGCTCACGGCGTCCAGTCGCACCAGGACATAGGGATAGCCGTCGTAGTGCGGCGTCGAGAAGAAGACGTCCGGCCGTCCCTGCAGAAGGGCTTCCCGCTCGATCAGATCGACGACGCGCACCACCAGCGCGTCAGGGTCGGTCCGCAGCCGGCACATGCCCCTGCCCCTGACCCGCAGTGCCGGGGCGCCGTACGACGTTCCGGTCTCCACGCCCGGGAACCTCGAACCGATCGCGACGACGTCATCCCAGGTGGGCATCAGTCGACCAGGCGGGCGGTCATGCGCCGCACCGCGACTCGCCAGAGGGCGACGGCGAAGGCGATCAGCACGGCAACCCGGATCAGGTCCGTCGCCTCGAACCCGAAGGCCGCGTGCCGGACCAGCTCGACGAGATGGTGGAGCGGGTTGAGCTGCGCCGCCGCCTGCAACGCGCCGGGCAATTGGTCGATCGGGAAGAACGTGCCGGCCACGAGGAACAGGGGCGTGACGACCAGCGTCGTCACGTAGTTGAACTGGTCGATCTTGGCGACGGTCGCGGCGACCGCGATCCCGAAGGCCGCAAAGCCGAGCGCCGTGATCAGGCTGAACAGGGGCACGAGCAGCATTCCCGGCGCCGGATCGAGCCCGAAGCCCATCGCCACGAGGAGCGGGAAGCACCCGTAGAAGCCGGCCCGGATCCCGATCCAGAGCATCTCCGCGGTGACCAGCTCCTCGACGTCGACGGGCGCGGCCAGGATCGCGTCGTAGGTGCGCTGAAAGCGGTGTTTGACGAACGTCCCGAACATCGCCGGCAGCGCGCTCGAGAAGATCACCGCCGTGGCGACCATCCCGGTCCCCACGAACTCGACGTACGAGAGCCCCTCGACGCGGTCGACGATCGTCGAGCCGAGGCCGACACCGAAGGCGAGCAGGTAGACGATCGGCTCGAGGACGCTCGAGAACGTCGTGGCCTTCCAGAACGTGCGGAAGTTCGCCACCTCCCGGCTCATCACGCCGGTGATCGCGGCCGGCTCGAGCCGCCTCATTCGGCCTCCTCACCGGTGAGCAGCACGAACACGTCCTCCAGGGAGGCGGCGCGCCGGATTGCTTCCGGGGGCACCGCCCCGTCCCGCGCGCGTTCCGCGCCGACGATCGCGATCGCGGGACCGGCCGGTCGGACCTTCAGGCCGTCCGCCTCCGCCGTCGCGCGCACCTCGGCCAGCCGGTCGGGCGGGGCGTAGACCTCGGCCGTCTCACGGCCCGCGTACTGGACGATCAGGTCGGCCGGCCGGCCGCGGGCGATGATCTTGCCGTGCGCCATCACGGCCACCTCGTCCGCGAGCCGCTCGGCCTCCTCTATGTAGTGCGTGGACATCAGGATCGTCGTGCCCCTCGAGCGCAGCCCGTCGATCAGCGACCAGAGCTCGGTGCGGATCTGCGGGTCCAGCCCGACGGTCGGCTCGTCCATGAGCATCAGACGGGGTTCGTGCACGAGACCGCGCGCCAGGAGCAGCCGGCGCCGCATCCCGCCCGAGAGCTTGTCGACCGCCTCGCGGCGGCGGGCGCGCAGGCGAGCCAGGTCGAGGCCGCGCTCGACCGCGACCCGCACGTCGGCGACGCGGTAGAGGCGGGCGAACACCGCGAGGTTGTCCTCCACGGTCACGTCGATGTCCAGGTTGTCGAGCTGGGGCACGACCCCCATCTC
>JBOGZM010000310.1:0-2357 GCA_050697255.1 Solirubrobacterales bacterium | reverse complement strand
GCCGCTCGACGCGCGCGACCGGATCGACCTCTGGACCGGCTGAATCGCCGGGGCTCTCCTGGAGGGAGAGCATGCGCGCCAGTTGGTGCGGCTCGGCTTCATCGACATCGAACAGGGGGACCTGGTCGACACGTACGCGCAGTCGCGCTTCGAGGACACCCGCCGCAAGGCTGAGAAGTTCGGCGCGATGGGCTCCACGATCCGGGCCGTGAAGCCGGAAAGCGCCTGAGTGCACGCAGAGGCGGCTGGACCCGGCGGGGCAGCCGGCGTGCGGCTCGGCCTGCGCGCGAACGCGGCGCAGTTCGTGCTGCTCGTGCTCGTGAACGCCTTCGTGGGCGCGATGGTCGGTCTGGAGCGTTCCACCCTGCCGCTCGTCGGACGCGAGGAGTTCGGCCTGTCGTCGAGCACGGCGGTGCTCTCTTTCCTGGTCGCGTTCGGGGTGGCAAAGGCGTTCTCGAATCTGTTCGCGGGGGCGCGGGCGGATGCCGTCGGGCGCCGGCGGCTGCTGATCGCGGGCTGGCTGATCGGGCTCCCGGTCCCCGTCCTGATCCTCGTCGCCCCCAGCTGGTGGGTGGTGGTGGCGGCCAACTTCCTGCTGGGGGTGAACCAGGGCCTCGCCTGGTCCATGACGGTGGTGATGAAGATCGACCTCGTAGGGCCTGTGCGACGCGGGCTCGCCCTGGGGCTGAACGAGTCGGCCGGCTACGCGGGGGTCGCCATCGCGGCCGCGGCCGCGGGATGGCTGGCGGCGGACCTCGACGCCCGCGATGTGCTTGCGATCGGGGGGCTCGCGATCGCGCTCACCGGACTCGGTCTGTCGTTGCTCACGCGCGATACGGGAGCCCACGCACAGGCCGAGCACCACTCCCACGGAGCGCCGCCGGCCGTACCCTCGATACGGCGCGCCTTCGTCCTGGGCTCGTTCCGGGACCGCGCCCTGGCGGCCTGCTCGCAGGCTGGTCTCGTGAACAACCTCAACGACGCCCTCGCCTGGGGCATCGCGCCGCTGTTCCTGGCCGCGCATGGGGCATCACTCTCGGAGATCGGCCTCGTGGCGGGCGCGTACCCCGCCGTCTGGGGGGTGGGACAGCTGCTCACCGGGGCGTTGTCGGATCGCATCGGCCGCAAGCCCCCGATCGTGGCGGGGATGCTCGTGCAGGCGATCGCGCTCGTGACGCTGGTCGCCTCGGAGGGGCGCCTCGGACCGGCCCTGGGGGCAGCCGCGCTGCTGGGAGCCGGCACGGCACTCGTGTACCCGACGCTGATCGCCGCTGTGTCAGACCGCGTGACGCCGCTCGAGCGTCCCGCCGCCGTGGGCGTGTACCGGTTCTGGCGCGACGCCGGTTATGCGGTCGGGGGTGTCCTCGCGGGAACGGTCGCCGACGCCGGCGGCTTCGACGAGGCCATCCTCGTGACAGCGGCGCTCACGGCGCTGTCGGGACTCGCCGCCGCCGTCTGGCTCACACCTGGCGCTCAGTGGGCCGGCGACACAGCTTCGTCCGGGTAGAGCGCGTGCACCCACACCCCGGTCATCGTGTCCACCAGCTCCTCCGGTGAGCGGCCCTGCTTGATCAGGACGTGGTTGCAGCGCTCCGCCATCCACACCAGGCTCTCGGCGACCACGTCGCAGTCGAGCCGGCGCAGGCGGCCCGCCTCCTGCTCGCGACGCAGGTGATCCGCGGTGGCCCGCACGAACCGATCCAGCAGGCCCTTGTAGAAGTCATCGAACTCCTGGCTGTAGCTGGTCAGCTCGACCGCCGCGCGCAGCAGGGCGGCATGCTCCACGTACACCTGCAGGATGCCCTGGAGGGCGCCGCGGACCAGCTCCTCCGGAGCGCCCTCGCCGTGCCACCACGTGTCCGCGCGCTCGTAGAGCTCCGCCGTGACCTCGCTGGCCGCTGACATCAGGGCCTGCTCCTTGCCGGGGAAGTAGAAGTAGAACGCGGTTCGCGAGAGGCCGGCGGCCCGGGCCAGTTCGTCGACGGTCAGGTTCTTGAACGGGACGCCCCCGGACAGCAGGCGCAGCAGCGCCTCGCGGACGGCGGCCTCGACCTCCTGGCGGCTGCGGCGGCGGGCTGTCTGCGGCTTGGCGCTCACTCGTGCCTAACGCTACACGGTCCCGGACGAGTCGATCCGTGCGTAGTCGCTGCAAATAGCGGGTTCCCCCCGCCGTCATGGAAGCCGGGCTCTACGATTCAAAGTTCAGTGGATACTCCTGCTGTTCTGATCATGGCGGCGGGCCGGGGCACTCGCATGCGCTCGAGGCTGCCGAAGGTCCTGCACCCGCTGTGCGGCCGCCCGATGCTGCTCTGGACCGTGCTCGCGGCCCGCGAGGCGGGCGCGGAGCGCATCGTCGC
>JBOGZM010000309.1:0-2496 GCA_050697255.1 Solirubrobacterales bacterium | reverse complement strand
GTGATCGACCGTGCGGTCGATCACGATGCCTGCTCGGATCGGGAAGTACTTGACCAGGTGCTCGACCTGCACGAGGGGGGCCGGACCGGCCGTGGCGACGGCTGTCTGAGGCGACGTGCTCATTCGGCCCCAGCCACCAGTCCGATGCGCCCCTCGACCACCCGCTGCGCACGCTTGGTCTCCGGCTCCAGCCAGCAGCGGTCCGTGTGCCCGGGGTTGTCCGGCAGCCGTGCCTCCAGCGGCGGGATATTCGGGCACTTGGTGAACTCGTGCGGGCAGCGGGGCCGGAAGTGGCAGCCGCGCGGCGGCGCGATCAGGGACGGTGGCGCGCCCGGGATCGAGGGCAGTCGCCGCGGCCGCGGCTGGTCGATCCGCGTCAGCGAGCCCAGCAGGCCCCAGGTGTAGGGGTGCTGGGGGTCGTAGAAGATGTCGTCGAGCGTGCCCTCCTCCACCACCCGGCCCGCGTACATCACCAGCGTGCGATCCGCTACCTCGGCGACCACGCCGAGGTCGTGGGTGATCAGGATCACCGCCAGGCCGCGCTCCTGGTTGAGCTTTGCGAGAACCTGCATGATCTGAGCCTGAATCGTGACGTCGAGCGCCGTCGTCGGCTCGTCCGCGATCAGGACCTCCGGATCGAGGGAGAGCGCAAGCGCGATCATCGCCCGCTGGCGCATCCCTCCCGAGAACTCGTGCGGATAGTGATCCGCGCGTCGCTCCGGGTTCGGGATCCCGACCGAGCGCAGCGCCTCCACGGCGCGGGCGCGGGCCTCCTGCTTGGAAACGTCCTCATGGGCGCGGATCTGCTCGACGATCTGGTCCCCGACCCGGTAGACCGGGTTCAGTGCCGTCATGGGGTCCTGGAAGATCATCGAGATGCGCTCGGCGCGCACCTTTCGCAGCGTGCCCTCGTCGAGCGTCACGAGGTCGGTTTCACCGAGCCGGGCCACGCCGTCGATCGTCGAGTTGGGTCCCCGCGAGAGGCCCAACACGGTCAGCGCTGTGACGCTCTTGCCCGAGCCGGACTCGCCCACGATGGCGAGGATCTCGCCCGCATGCAGGTCGAAGGAGACCCCGTCCACGGCCTTTACGACGCCCTCCTCGGTCGCGAACGACACGCGGAGGTCGGACACGCTGAGCACGGCGCCGCTCATGGGTTCAGCCTCACGCGTGGATCGAGACGCGCGTACATGATGTCCACGACGGCGGAGAACAGCACCACGAAGAAGGCGGCGTACAGCGTGGTGCCCATGATCGGGGGCAGGTCGAGGCTGCCGACCGAGTCGGCTACATACTGGCCGACTCCCTGCAGCCCGAACACCGACTCGGTGAGAATCGCGCCGCTGCCGAACGCCAGCGCGAAATCGAGCCCGAACAGCGTCACGATCGGGATCAGAGCGTTGCGCATCACGTGGCGCACGAGGACCCGGCGCTCCGACAGCCCCTTCGCCCGGGCGGTGCGTACGTAGTCCTCGTTCATCACGTCGAGCATGTTCGACCGCAGCAGCCGGCTGTAGAAGCCGATGAACACCAGCGACAGGGCGAACCAGGGCAGGATCAGATGGCTGAACCAGCTCGCGGGATCCTCGGTCAGCGGGACGTAGCCCCCGGGCGGGAACAGCGAGACCTTGTACGTCAGGTAGTAGAGCAGCAGCGCCCCGACCCAGAAGACCGGCAGCGAGATCCCGATCATCGCCAGGACGGTCAGCACGCGATCGGGCAGGCGGGCCGCGTAGAGCGCGCTGATCACCCCGAACAGGACCCCGAAGAAGAGCCAGATCACGGCGGCGCCGATCACGAGCGAGGCGGTCGCCGGGATGCCGCGGATGAGCTCCTCCCGCACGTTCACGCGATTCGAGTACGAGATCAGGTCGCCGCTGATCGTCTGCTCCATCATGCGGACGTACTGGACGTAGACCGGGTCGTTGAACCCGAAGTCCTCGCGCACCTGCGCGCGGGTGACCTCGTTGGACTGCCGTCCCGCGATCCTCAGCGCGGGGTCGCCCGACGGGATCACGTTGAAGATCACGAACGTGATCACCGAGATCGCGAACAGCACGAAGACCATGTTCGCGAGCCGCCTGACCGCAAAGCGCGCCATCAGCCGCTCACGCCCGCAGTCTCAGCTTTGCACGTGGGTCGAGCGCGTCCCGCAGGCCATCCCCGAACACGTTCAGCGACAGCACTGTCAGCACGATCGCGATGCCCGGCACGATCGCCAGATGCGGCGCGGTCACCAGGCGATCGACCCCGTCGGCGATCAGGTTCCCCCACGAAGGCGCGGGCGGCTGGATGCCCGCGCCGAGGAATGACAGGCCCGCCTCGAGAATGATGTTGTTGGCGACGATCAGCGTCGTGAAGACGATGATCGTGGAGGTGACGTTCGGGAGTATCTCTCCGAAGATGATCCGCCAGGCTCCCATTCCCTGCGCCTCGGCCGCCTGCACGAACTCCTTCTCCCGCAGGGACAGGACCTGCCCGCGGATCGGGCGCCCG
>JBOGZM010000308.1:0-3757 GCA_050697255.1 Solirubrobacterales bacterium | reverse complement strand
GGTCAGGGCCGGCCGCCGACGTAGCCGGTCGCGGCGGCAGTGGCCTCGACGATGGCGCGCACGAGCGCGACCATGTCGCGGTTCGCGCGATACTCGGCGAGCTGCCGGTCGGCGCCGCTGCCGTGCTCGATCACGTCCTCGAGCACCTCGAACTCGCGCTCCGCACCCAGCTCGCGCGCATGCGGGCGCAGCCGCTCGACCAGGCGCCGGGCCAGCTCCGCCGTCGGTATGCGGGCGCTCGCGGGCAGGTCGATCAGCTCGCCCTGCATGCCGTAGCGGGCCGCGAGCCACTTGTTCTCGTCGAGCAGCTCGGCCGGGAAGGTTCCGAGCTGCCGGCCGGCCTCGAAGTGCTCGGACAGCTCCTTCGCCATCGCCTGCACGAGCGCCGTCAGGGCGACCGTGTGCTGGAGCCGCGTCTGAGCGTCGCAGGAGCGCAGCTCGACAGTGCCCAGGTTCGGATGGGGACGCACGTCCCACCAGAGGAACGTGTAGTCCGGCACCGCGCCGGCCTCGACCATGAACGCAAGGCGGGCGCAGTACTCCTCCCAGCCCTCGAACCGAGGCGGGATCCCGACCCGGGGCAGCAGGCGGAAGATCGGTGTGCGGGACGACTTCAGGCCGGTCGGCCGGCCGCGCCAGAAGGGCGAGTTGGTCGAGAGCGCCAGCAGGATCGGGATGTGCACCCGCATGCCGTTGGCGACGTGGATCGCCTTGTCGGGGTCGTCTATCCCGACGTGGACGTGGAGCCCGAACAGCAGCTCCTGGCGCGCCACGAAGCCGAGCATCTCGAGGATCTCGCGGTAGCGCTCCCGCTTGACGATGCGCTGGTCCTCCCAGTGCGCGAAAGGGTGAGTGGCCGCGGACCCGATCGTGAGCCCCTTCGCCTCCGCGGTCTCGCGCACGCGGCGGCGCAGGTCCTCGAGCTGACCCGCGGCCTCGCCGACGTTGCGGCACACGTCGGTGGCGATCTCCAGCACGGACTGGATCAGCTCCGGCTTCACCTGGCCCTCGGTCTCGTGCGGGACCGCCTCGATCAGCTCCTCGATCGCGGGCACGAGGTCCATCGACCTGGCGTCCACGATCATCAGCTCCTCCTCGACCCCGAGGGTGTAGGGAGGGCCTGTGAAGTGGTGCTCCATGGCGTCGCGAGCCTATACTCGGACGGCCGGGCAAGCCACGAAGAGGAAGGAACTGATGGCGCTAGACGTGGGAAAGATCGAGGTCGGCTCGGAGCGGAGCTCCCTCCTGTCCATCCTCTCACCGGGCAAGCGGACCCGGCTGCGCAGGCTGCTGTACGAGTTCGGCCCGGGCCAGGGGACCCTCCTGCTGCTTCCGATCGACCAGGGCATCGAGCACGGTCCGCGCGACTTCTTCCCGAACCCTGCCTCCAAGGACCCCGAGTACCAGTTCCGGCTTGCCGCCGAGGCGGGCTACTCGGCGATCGCATGCGGCTACGGCATGGCGAGCAAGTACTACCCGGACTACGCCGGCCAGGTGCCGCTGCTGCTGAAGCTGAACTCGAAGACGGACATCCCGCCGGCCGACGAGGCGCTGTCCCCCTGCAACGCCTCGGTCGAGGACGCGGTGCGGCTGGGCGCGGACGCCGTCGGCTACACGCTCTACGTCGGCTCCCCGAAGCAGGAGGAGGACTTCGTCCAGCTCGGCGGCGTGCGCGAGGACTGCGACCGGTTCGGGATGCCGCTCGTGATCTGGGCCTACCCGCGCGGGCGCGACATCGAGAAGAAGGGCGGCCGCGACTCGTTCTTCGCGATCGACTACGGGGCCCGCGTGGCGATGGAGATGGGCGCCGACGTCGTGAAGCTCAACATGCCGAAGCTGAACCCGGACAAGGACAAGGACGCGCCCGCTCCCTACAACGACATGGGGGTCACGCAGGCGGAGGCGATCCGCCACTGCGTCGAGTCGGCCGGACGCTCGCTCGTGGTGCTCTCGGGCGGCTCGAAGGTCGACGACGACAAGCTGCTCGGGCAGACCCGCATGATCCTGGAGGCCGGCGGCTCGGGCGTGATCTTCGGCCGTAACGTGTGGCAGCGCGAGTGGGGCGCCGCGCTCACGATCATCGAGCAGATCAAGGAGACGCTGCTCAAGTCGCGCACGCGGATCCCGTAGGACGGGCCGCGGTGGCCTACAGCGGCTGCCTGCCGGCGAACCCGGCCTCGGGCTCGTGCCACCACTCGACGCGCTGCTCGTCGAGCTGCCAGCAGAGATAGACCTCGACCCCGTCGCGGATCGAGGGAAAGTCCACCAGGCCCCGGCGCGGGTCGCGCAGCACGATGTCGAGCGCCTCCAGCTGAGTGGCGGCCCCCATCAGGGCCAGCACCGCCGCGGCCGCGGCCCGACCGGGGTAGCCGCCGCCCAGCGCGGTCTCCAGCCGCTCGAACGCGCGGGCCTGCTCGGGTTGCTCGAGCGTCGCGAGCGACTCGCGGATCCGCTCCAGGCGCTCCCCGACCCAGGGCAGCGCCGCGTTCGCCTGCTCGACGGTGTAGTGGCGCTCGTGGCTCTCCAGCTCGGGCGACCCCTCCTGTTCCAAGGCGCTACTCGATCTGGAGCGGCGGCGCCTGCGGGGTCCCGGGCGGCGGCGCGGCGGACGTCTGCGGCTGCTCGGTTCCGAGCGTCTCCGCCAGCTCGCCCGACTCGAACATCTCGGTCACGATGTCGCAGCCGCCGACCAGCTCGCCGCGGACGAACAGCTGCGGGATCGTGGGCCAGCCCGAGAGCCCCGACAGCTCCTCGCGGATGCGTGGGTCGGGCAGGATGTCCATCGCCGCGTAATCGACTCCGCTCGCGTTGAGGATCTGGGAGATGCGCGCCGAGAAGCCGCAGCGCGGCATGTCCGGCGTCCCCTTCATGAACAGCATCACGCGCTCCTCGCTGATGGCGCGCTTGATCTCGTCGCGAATCTGCTCGTTATCCATGGTTCTCCTTTGGGTCACCGAAGCTGGTTTTCAACGAGAGTGCGTGGATCGGACCCCCGATCTCACCCTCGAACACGTCGTACACGAGCCGGTGCTGCTGGATCCGCGAGAGGCCGGCGAACCCCTCGTACGCGACCTCGGCGCGCAGATGGTCCCCGCCGCCGGTCAGGTCCGTGACCGTCGCCGTCGATCCCGGCAGCGCCCGCTCGATGCGCTCCTTCACTTCCGCCGTGGAAGGCACGCGTAAAAGGTAGCGCGGGGCTAGATCCGGAACACCGGCACGAGCCGCTTCTCGTGCTCGGCGTCGATCTGGGCGACCACCTCGATCTGCTCCTCCAGGCCGGACCCGCGGAGCTTTGTGGCCAGCAGCTCGTCGATCTGGAACACGCCCGCGGAGTTGTTCATGTCGATCTCGATGCGCACGGCCTTGTCCTCGCCGGGCTCGATCCGCACTCCCTCGATCGCGGCCGCGGACAGCGAGTGGATGTTCGGCCGGCCGGATTCGAACGGGATCCGCGAGCGGCCCTCGGCCATGTCGAGCGCATCGGCGACGCGGACCACCCCGGCCTCGATCGTGAGTGGCTCACCCCGGCGGCGGTGGGCGATGATCGCGTGCATCGCCTCGGCGGCGACCAGCGAGCGCTCCGGCTCGTCGTAGCAGCGCTCCAGGAGGTCGCCGAGCTTGTCGGCCGCCAGGAACAGGCTGTACGCCTCGTGATCGGTGCGGTGGATGCCCATGCCGGTGTCGTGGAGCAGGCAGCCGGCTGCGATGACCACCTCGGCGTCCTGCGGCTGCATGTCGTGGACGCGCACCATGTCGG
>JBOGZM010000307.1:0-4157 GCA_050697255.1 Solirubrobacterales bacterium | reverse complement strand
GCGTGAACCTGGCGCTGCGGGTGGGGGTCAACACCGGCGAGGTCGTGGCCGGCGCGGTGGGCGACGGCTACACGGTGATCGGCGACACGGTGAACGTCGCCGCCCGCCTGCAGGCGGCCGCGCAACCCGGCAGCGTGACGGTCGGGGAGCGGACCTTCCGTGCCACCCACCAGGGGATCGAGTACCAGGAGCTCGAACCGCTCACCCTGAAGGGCAAGGCCGAGCCGGTGCCGGCGTGGGAAGCGGTGAGCCTCACGACCGCTCAGCCGGCGCGCCGCACTACGCTCGGCCGCACTCCGCTCGTTGGGCGAGCCGACAAGCTCGACCTGCTGCGCTCCATATTCGAGCGCGCGGAGCGCGAGCGGCGCCCGCACCTCGTGACCGTGATGGGGCAGGCGGGGGTCGGCAAGTCCCGCCTGCGCTACGAGCTCCAGCGCCGGCTGTCGGAGCGCCATCCGCCGCCCACATTCCGCGAGGGCCGCTGCCTCCCCTACGGCTCCGGCATCGTGTACTGGGCGCTGGGGGAGGTGATCCGCGCGGAGGCCGGCATCGTCGACGGCGACAGCGCCGAGCAGGCGTGGGAGAAGCTGCTGGCCACGGTGGACGGCCTGATGACGTTCTCGTCCTCCGAACAGGCCGAGCCCGCCGAGCGGCGCGCTGCCGTGATCGGCCGGCTGCTCGGCATCGACGCGCCGCTGGAGGCGCATCAGCCCGAGGGCGAGGACCCGCAGCGCATGCGCGAGAGCTTCTTCTCCGCCGTACGCTCGGTGATCGAGGGCATGGCGCGCCGCAGGCCGCTGATCCTCGTGTTCGAGGACATCCACTGGGCGGACCACGGGATGCTCGACCTGGTCGAGTACCTCGCACAGTGGGTGCGGGGCCCGCTGGTCCTGCTGTGCCTCGCGCGCGACGAGCTGCTGGACCGCCGCGCGCACTGGGGTGGCGGCCGCCTCGAGGCGACGTCGATCCTGCTGGAGCCGCTCAGCGTGAATGAGACGCGCGACCTGGTTGCCGCGGTGATCGGGATCGACGATGCGGGCGCGGACGCCGTCGCGGCGATTGCCGAGCGCGCCGGCGGGAACCCGTTCTTCGCGGAGGAGATGGCGCGCCGGCTGGCCGACGAGTCGAGCGGTGAGCTGTTCGAGCTGCCGGAGACGGTGCAGAGCCTGCTCGCCGCGCGGCTCGACTCGCTCGAGCCGGCCGAGCGCATCCTCGTGCAGCACGCGGCCGTCTTCGGGCGCACGTTCTGGGAGGGGTCCCTCGACGCGGCCGGCCTCGACGACACGGGCACGCGCGAGGCGCTGATGCGCCTCCAGGAGAAGGACATCATCGTGCCCGAGAGCGGCGGCGTGCGGCTCGCGGGAGAGCGCGAGTACGCGTTCAAGCACGTCCTGATCCGCGACGTCGCATACGGCATGCTGCCGCGCGCCGTGCGCTCCCGCAAGCACTTCCAGATCGGCCGCTACATCGAGGACCGGGCTGGAGAGCGGGCGGACGAGGTGGTGGCGCTGCTGGCCGAGCACTTCGGGCGCGCCGCCACACTGGGCAAGGAGGCCGGCCTCGAGGGCGCCGAGGTGGGGCTGATCCACCAGAAGGCGCTCCAGTACCTGGAGTCCGCCGGCGACGCCGCGGCGCGCCTGTACTCCAACCCGGAGGCCTACGACCACTACGACTCGGTGCGGCGCCTGGAGATCACGGAGGACCCCACAACCGTCGCGCGCGTGCTGGAGAAGCAGGGTGACGTCGCGTTCCGGATGGGGCGCGTGGGCCCCGCCGTGGAGCTGTGGGAGGAGTGCCTCGAGCACCATCGCCAGCAGGAGGACCTCACGCGCGTGGCGGATCTGCACCGCAAGATCGGCGCGGGCCTGTGGAACCGCGGCGAGCGCAAGCTCGCGATCGAGCGCTACCAGAAGGGGATCAACCTGCTCAAGGACGGCCCGCCGTGCCTCGAGCTGGTCCATCTCTACGAGGAGGCAGCGTCGCTCTACATGCACGCCGGCGACAACATGCTCGCGATCTATGCAAGCGAGAAGGCCCTGCGGCTGGCGGAGAAGCTTCAGGAGACACGTGTCGCGAGCCGCGCGCACGGCATCTTCGGTCGAGTCTTCGGACGCATCGGCGACAAGGAGAAGGCCCGCGAGAACCTCGAGCGGTCGGTCGAGCTGGCGCGCGACTCCGACGACGGCGAGACGATCCGGGCCCTGCTGACGCTCGGCCACCACCTCGAGGTGTCGGAGGCCGACTACACCGGAGCCGGCCAGGCGTACGGCGAGGCGCTGCTGCTCTCCCAGCAGGTCGGGGACCTTCCGGCCCAGGTCGAGCTGCAGTCGTCGATCGCGCAGGTGGCCTCCTACAGGGCCGCGTGGGACGAGGTCGCCGAGGCCGCCGAGGCGAGCGCCGACCTGGCCGAGCGGGAGGGACTGGTGGGCAAGCTGTGCTACCCGCTCGTGCTGCGCGGCGTGCTGGCGTGGCGCGACGGGCGCTGGGACGATGCGCAGCAGTGGTGCACGCGCGCCCATGAGCTGGCCGAGCAGGTCGGGTGGTCGGAGGTGTCGTTCGCGGCGCTCTACTGGCTCGGGCGCACGCTGCGCGACCGCGGCGACCACACGGCCGCAATCACGGAGATCACGCACGCGCTGGACGTGTGCGAGCGGGCGGGCCTGATCGCGCAGTCGATCGAGGCGACGTCCCTGCGCGCGATCACCCTCGCGATGGCCGGCAAGCCCGATGCGGCACGCGAGGACGCCGAGGAGGCCGGGCGGCTGGCGGAGCGACTCCACTACCCGGTCGGGAAGGCTGCCGCCCTGATGGCGAAGGGGAAGACCGCCCAGGACCCCGACGAGGCACTGCGCATGCTGAGCGAGTCGCGCGAATTGTGGGAGGGCATCGGCCGTCCGCTAGACGCTGCGATCACCGACCTGCTGATCGGCCACACCCTCTCCGACCAGCGGCCGGACGAGGCGCGGTCCGCCCTCGACCGGGCCGCGACCGAGTTCGAGCGCCTCGGCGTGGCGCACCTCTCGGACTGGGCAAGGGCGCTCGTCTAGGTGCCGATCGCGCAGCTCTCCGACGCGGTCGAGATCCACTGGGACGAGCGTGGCGACGGCCCGCTGGTCGTGATCGCGAACCAGTTCTTCAGCGAGTCCTGGGTCTTCGAAGGACTGCTCTCGCTGCTCGCCGAGGACCACCGCGTCGTGACCTACGACCCGCGTGGAACAGGGCGCTCCTCACGTCAGGGGCCGTATGAGATCGAGGCCGACGCCCGTGACCTGCTGGGCGTGGTGCAGGCCGCCGGTCCGCCCGCCCTCGTGGTCGGCATGGGGGACGGCTCCAACCGCGCCGTGCACGCCGCGGCCGCGCGGCCGGATCTGATCGACGCGGTCGTATGCGCTGCCGGCAACCCGGTGGGCGCCGCGGCGGTGGAGGGCACCGAAGGACTCGCCGGGTCGGAGTCGGTGCTGGACGCGCTCGTGTCGATGATGGAGACGGACTACCGCGGCGCCCTGCGCACCATGATCGGCACTGCGAACCCCACGTTCGACGAGGAGGCGGTGCGGATGCGCGTCAACTCGACCAGCGAGAACTGCCCTCAGGAGGTCGCCGCAGAGCGTATGCGTTCGTGGATCGCCGACAACGCGCTGGAGCCGGCGCGGGCAGTGGGCGATCGCCTGTGGGTGCTCGACTCCGGAGGCAACCCGTGGTTCCCGATCGAGGTCACACGCCGCTCGCGTGCGCTGATCCCGGAGGCGCACATCCGCGAGGTGGAGGACGGCGCGCTCTCGCGCCCCGACATCACCGTCGAGGTCGTGCGGGCTCTGACCGCAGCCGGGGCAGGCAGGCCGGAACGAGAAAGGGCCGCGCCGATCCGCGACCCTTCGTGATCTGACGGGCTAACCGCAGACCGGCCAGTGACCGCGGCCGCTGCGGGTGAGCAGCATCGCCGCGCGCCGGTCCTGCTCGCGCTCCGCCGCCGCGGCGGGGTCGCCCCGGCCGCCCACGCTGGCCCAGGTCCCGAACGAGAACTGGTACTTGCCGCGGTAGGCGCCGCCGCCGCCGATTGCGCGCGGGTTGCCGTGCGACTCACAGGCGGCGATCCCGTTCAGGGTCGCCCGCACTGCGGGAGTCAGCCCGGCGCGCCTGTCGCGCAGGTCGGCCCG
>JBOGZM010000306.1:0-3200 GCA_050697255.1 Solirubrobacterales bacterium | reverse complement strand
CCCTGACGGTGCGGCCCATCGTCTAGCGCCGCGACCGGCACAACCCGGGCGGGCGGCCGTTGCGGCCGTGGGCGGGCACGGACTTGCGGCACGGCGGCTCGCACCCGGCGAGCGTGACCTCGACGGGCTCCTGGCCCTCGACGGCGATCTCCGCGTCGCACGTGACCCGGGCGCGGCGCGGGTCGATCGTCACCGACGCGACGTTCGTGGCGCCGACGACGAGCCGGTCCGCGGCCGGTGCCGCGGGCACGGGTCCCCAGGCCTTCGACTGCGAGTTGAAGGGAAGCGAGGCCAGCACGCCGCCGGTCAGCAGGCCGGCCCCCTGCACGGTCGCGAGCGCGGGCGGGTCCCCGCGGCCGAAGCCCTCCGAGCGCACGTCGATGAGACCACGACCGTCGCTCCCCGCGGGATCGCGCAGCCGCACGTCCGAGACCCAGTACGCGTGGCCGGCCGCGGTGCCCGCCTCCGGGAAGTCCGTCGCCGGCCGGTGCGCGTACGTGACGTGCGCCGGGTCGCGGTCCACGCGCGTCTCGCCCAGGAAGTCCGCGGCCGGCTGGTACTGGTCGTTGAACGCGAGCAGCAGGTGGATCGCGGCCGTGAAGACGTCCAGCCCATACCTATATCCGAGCGCGTCCAGCCGGTCGGCCACCGAGCGCGGCTCGGCGATCGGCACCGACTCGTCCGAGCCGCCAGCCCAGATCAGGATCGGGACGTTCCGCAGCGACTCGAGCTGAGGTCGCGTGTCGGCCCAGTCGGACCCCGGAGGGGCGACCGTGGTGTGGACGCGCGCGAACAGGTCGGGGAACTGCGTCGCGAACTTGTACGCGCCGTAGCCTCCCATCGAGTAGCCGCCGATCGCAGTCCAGCCGGGATCGAGCGGGTAGTGACGCGCGGCGTCGGCCCAGGCCTCGAACGCGTCCGCGCCGGGGTGGTCGAAGTAGAAGCCGTCCGGGCCGCGGCCATGGGGCGTCACGACGATCGACCCGGCGCCACGCTCGCCGAACTGCGATTGATTGCGCGAGATCGCGTACTGGTTGTAGTTGCCGCCGAACGAGTGCAGCAGCAGCGTGAGCCCGTACCCCGCGGCGGGAGCCGGCTTGCGCGGCACGTACACGTTGTAGGGCTGAAGCCGGCCCCGGTACTCCCCCTTGCAGGCGCCCGGCAGGGTCCCGCCGGCGCACACCTCGGAGAAGTCGATCCCCTGCTTGGTCTCGAAGCGGCTCGCGAGAATGCGGTCGATCGGCCCATCCTGCGGAACCCCGCCGAGCTGCCCGGGCATGTCGTCGTCGACCCGCGCGGCGAGCTTCGCGAAGTCGACCTGCGCGCTGAACTGGCCCAGGTCGCCCGTGCGCAGCGCGAGCCCCTGTGCGCGGTCGCGCCACCACGCCGGGTTGGAGAACACCGTGAAGTCCGGCCCCTGGAACGGCTCCTGGTAGCGAAACGCGGCGTTGAAGATCGCGGTCGGGCGGGGCAGGGCGCCTGAGCCGCCCGGCTGCGTCGCGGTTGCGCCCGTGCCGGGGATCAGGTAGCGCCCCGCGGCCGGGTCCCAGAGGCCGACGCCGGCCGCCAGCCGCACGATGCTCGTGCCAGGGTTCCAGTCCGAGTGCGACACCTTGACCGTGAACTGCCGGCGCTTCCGGTCCAACTTCACGCGCGGCGATCCCACCTCCGCCCCCGTTCCCGCGTCGGTCAGCTCGCCCTCCCTCCCATGCACGGTCAGGAACAGATCGGCGGGCGCGCCCCCGTTGGCGCCGTGCGGCAGCTCGCGCGCCGCTCCGGCGGTGCCGCCGAGCGCCACCGTGAAGGCGACCAGCGAGGGGTCATGCAGCGTGTTGAGCGTGACCCTGAACGCTGTCTGATGCCTGAGCGGCTTCACGCGTAGCTCCACCAGGTCGGCGGCGTTGCCTGCATAGCGGCCGTCGGTCGGGTACGTGTAGGTGCCGTGCGGGGCGGAGGCCTCCTCGGAGGACCGGCGCCGCGGGTCCTGCGGGTCGCGCGCGCCGCGCGCGCCGTGATCGTCGTATAACCAGTCCTGGTAGAGGAACTCGCCGTCACGGTAGGCGCTCGCCCCGGAGATCAGAATCGGCGGCGCCTTCCACACGCCGGTGTTCTCGAGTTGCGGCGCGCGCGCCGGGGGCGCGTACAGGATGTCGGGCCCCGGCCGCGGGCCCGAGGCGACGGTCGGAAGCGAGGAGGCCGCTGCGGGGCCGGCCGGCGTCCCGAACGCCAGCACCACAAGCGCGATCGGCAACGTCGCGCGCATGCGCATCCTGGTCTCCCGGTGCAAAACCCCTGCCTCCAGTCCGCTGGGACGCGAGGGAGTATCTCAGCCCGCCGCCGAGAACGCCAGCGGTGGCTAGGCCGGCACGGCGTCCGGGCGGTGCGTGCTGTCCTCCAGCCGCCGGCGCGCGAGCCGGTAGGCCGCCGCCAGCGGCGTGCCCTGTGCTGCCTCCGCCTCGTCGAGCAGCTGGTCCATCGTGTCCTCGATGCCGCCCACGCGCTGGAGCGCTCGTTCGCGGTCGTAGCCCTCGCGCTCGACAGCGATGTTGATCAGCCCGCCCGCGTTCGCGACGAAGTCGGGCGCGTAGAGGATGTCGCGCGCGTGGAGGTCCTCGGCCAGCCCCTCGTGGGCAAGCTGGTTGTTCGCTGAGCCGCATACGACGGCGCAGCGCAGCCGCTCGACGTTGCTCTCGTTGATCACCCCGCCGAGCGCGCACGGCGCGAGCACGTCGACCTCCGCCTGCAGCGCCACGTTGGGGTCGCACCAGCGTGCACCCAGCTGCTCCGCGAACGACCGCTTCGACTCGTCGATGTCAGCCACGAACACCGATGCCCCGGCGCGGGTCAGCAGCTCCGCGAGTCGCGAGCCGACCCGCCCGACGCCCACGACCGCCGCCGAGCGGCCCGACAGGTCGCGGGAACCGAAGACACGGTCGCAGCATGCGCGGATCGCGGCCTCCACGCCGAGCGCGGTCACGGGGCTCGGGTCGCCGCTGCCGCCGTGCGACTCGGGGAGGCCCGCGACGTGCTCGGTGCCCTGACGGATCACGATCATGTCCTCGCTGCTCGTGCCGACGTCCTCGGCGGTGATGTAGGTGCCGACGAGGACGTTCACCGTGTCCGCGAAATCGAGCAGGATCTGCCGTCGCTCGTCCCCGGCCGGCGGCCCGCCGGGCCGGGCGCAGATCACTCCCTTGCCC
>JBOGZM010000305.1:0-3077 GCA_050697255.1 Solirubrobacterales bacterium | reverse complement strand
ACGTCCCACGCGAGCCCGAGCAGCTCCAGCGCGCGGATCACTGCGGCAGAGGGGTCGATCTCCCAGCGGCGCAGCCCGTGCGCGGCGGAGGTGGGGAAGGCATGGTGGTTGTTGTGCCAGGCCTCGCCGAACGTGATCGGCGCCAGCCAGGCGAGGTTGCGTGACTGGTCCCCGGTCGGGAACCTGCGTTTGCCGAAGAAGTGGCACAGCGAGTTGATGCTGTACGTGACGTGGTGGACGACCAGCATCCGCACCCCCCCGCCCCACAGCAGGCCGGTGAGCGCCGCGTCGAGCGTGCCGCCGATCGCATAGCCGAGCGCGCCGGCGATCCCGAGCCCTCCGAGCGCCCAGACCAGGAACGTGCGATCGATGAACCGCACCATCGGGTCCGAAAGCAGGTCCGGCGCGTAGCGCTGCTTGGCGCCGCGGTGAGTATGGATGAACAGCCAGCCCACATGCGCGTGCGCCAGGCCGCGCAGCGCTCCCCGCAGCCCGCCGCCGTGGTCCACATGGGGGCTGTGCGGGTCTCCTTCCTGGTCCGCGAACGCGTGATGCTTGCGATGGTCGGCCACCCAGGAGATCACTGGTCCCTCGATCGCGGCCGACCCGAGCGCCCCGAGCGTTCCGCGGACCCAGCGTCTGGTGGCAAAGGCGCGATGCGTCAGATGCCGGTGAAAGCCGACGGTGACGCCCAGGCCCGTGATGGCGTACATGATCGCGAACACGATCACGTCGCCCCACCCCAGCAGGTCCGCCCATACCTGCCACCCTGCCACGCCCAGGGCGATGAACGGCAGGATCGTCACCACGCCGGTGATGATGCGGTCGCGCGTCTCGTGCTCGACGGGCTGGACGTCGCCGGTTGGGGCAGGAGGATGCGGGGCGGTGGCCATCGGGAGGGCGGAGTCTATGTGGGAAGTCGGCTCATGGTCCCGCCGACTGAAGGTTGCGGAAAAGGCGACCACGGCGGCGGGTACCGTGGCCGCAGGTGATCGCCGCGAACGAAGCAGCGACTTGAGCCCCGGGCGCCGGGGCTGGACCTGGGCGAAGCAGTTCTTCGGGAAGGCCAACGAGGACAACCTCACCGGCCTCTCCGCGATGGTCGCCTACAACATGCTGCTGTCGCTGCTGCCGGTGACGCTGCTGGCGCTCTTCGTGGCCGGGCAGGTGCTGCAGAGCGCGGAGGTGGAGCGCAGCGTCCTGTCGGACCTGCGCGACCTGTTTCCCGACACCGCCGAATCGACGCTCACCGACCTGCTGAGGGGGCTGCGCGACTTTTCCACGAGCCTCGGCATCGCCGCGCTCGTCGCGAGCGTGTGGATCGGCACGTCGTTCTGGGGCGCGCTCGACACGGCGTTCTGCCGCATCTACCACGTGCGCTGCCGGAGCTGGCTGGAGCAGAAGCGCTTCGCGCTCGCGATGCTGGTCGTAGCGCTGCTGTTCATCTTTGCGACCGTGATCGTGCCAACGGTGCAGGGCCTGCTGACCGCGACCGCGGAGGAACTGCCGTTCGGGCTGTCCGAGGTCCCGGGCCTGCTCTTCGCCGGCACGCTCGCCCTCGGGTTGCTGCTGCTGTTCGGAACGCTGTGCGTGATCTACCGGGCGGTGCCGAACACGGCGGTGCCGTGGCGCGCGATCTGGCCCGGTGCCGCGCTTGCGACCCTCGCGATCGCGATCGTCGACTTCGCGTTCCCCTTCTATCTCTCGCAGATCTCGACGATCGAGCGCGTCGGCACCACGCTGGTGTTCCTCGTGATCGTGCTGCTGTGGTTCTACGTGCTCGCGATCGTCGTGCTCGGCGGAGCTGTGATCAATGCCCTGCGAATGCAAGAGAAGTAGAGATCTAGCGACGCCGGCGGCGGTTGGTCTCCTGCGGGCGCGGCGGGTTCGCCGCCCGCTCCTCCGGCGTCATCTTCCGGATCGTGAGCGTGCCCTGCTCGACCTGCTCCTGTATTGCCGCAAGCTTCTCGCGGCGCTTCTCGTCGTTGCGTTCCCTCTGAGTCTTCATGTCACCTTTCTGTCTTGTACCCAGGCCAGGCCGGGCCCGAACGTCAGCGGGTCCGGCGCCGCGCGCCCCCGCGACGACTGGAGCGGGCGGACCGGTGCGGCGGAGCTGTCCTGATCCCCGCGGCGGCGAACTCCCGCTCCAGGGATAGATCCTGAGCGATGCGGTGGACGTCATCCGCCTGCTCGCTCCCCACGAAGGTGACGCCCACGCCGCGGCGGCCGGCTCGGCCGGTGCGCCCGACGCGGTGCACGTACCCGTCGTGGTCCGCGGGCGCGTCGAAGTTGATCACGTGAGTGACGTGGTCCACGTCCAGGCCACGGGCCGCGACGTCGGTGGCGACGAGGGTGTCGACGCGCCCCGACTCGAAGCGGGCCAGCGCTTTCTCGCGCTGCGACTGGGACTTGTCCCCGTGCATGGCAAGCGCATCCACGTCGTGGCTGCGCAGGCGCTTCACGAGCCGGTCGGCGCCGCGCTTCGTGCGCACGAACACGAGCGTCAGGCCCCGCCGCTCGTCGCGCAGCTCGCGCACCAGCGCGTCGAGCTTCGAATCTGGAGTCACCGAGACGAACCGGTGCTGCACGTCGTGGCGCCGTTCACGTGCCGGCGCCTGCTCGTGACGGCGGGCGTCGGTGGTGTAGGCCCGCGCGAGCGTGCCGACGTCGCCGTCGAGCGTGGCTGAGAAAAACATCGTCTGGCGGTCGCGGGGGACTCGCGCCAGGATCCGGTCGACCGGCGGCTTGAAACCCATGTCGAGCATCCGATCGGCCTCGTCGAGGATCAGCATGCGCACCCTGTCGAGCTTCACGGCGCCACGCTCGAGCAGGTCCTCGAGGCGCCCGGGCGTGGCGACGATGATGTGTGCGCGGCGCACGCGTTTGATCTGGACCTGAATGCCGGCGCCGCCGTAGACGGCCGCGACGGCGAGCGCGCGCGTGCGGGCGAGGGCAAGCGTCTCCTCCACGATCTGAGAGACCAGCTCCCGGGTGGGAGCGAGGACGAGCGCGCTCGGGCGCGGCCCGTCGGGCTCGAGCAGCTCGGCCAGCGGGATCGCAAAGGCAAGCGTCTTGCC
>JBOGZM010000304.1:0-5247 GCA_050697255.1 Solirubrobacterales bacterium | reverse complement strand
AGCGGCGACAGCACCGCCTCGACCAGCCACCCACGTGGCGTGGCGCGTTCACGCGCGGGCTGCTCGCCGCGGTGAGCCTGTTCGCGCTGGCCACGCTGCTGCTGGGCGCCTCGCCGGGGCAGGCGATCGGGCTGGCCCTGCTGTCAGCGCTGCTCTACATCCCCGGCTTCCACCTGGTGGACTCGGTCGTCTACCGGCGCCGGCAGCGCAAGCGCGAAGAGGCCGCCTGAGGCCGGGAACCCGGGCCGGCCTGAATACACTGACCCGTGATGGACGTGCGCATGTTCACCGTCGGGCCGGTGCAGGAGAACTGCTTCATCGCGCGCCCGGACGGGTCGACGCGGGCGGTGATCTTCGATCCCGGGGACGAGCCGGAGCGCATCCTCGCCCCGGTGCGGGACCTCGGTCTCGCGGTGGAGGCGATCCTTCTCACGCACACGCACTTCGACCACGTCGGCGCCGTCGCGCCGGTGGCGCGCGAAACGGGCGCACCCGTGTTCGTGAGCGAGATCGAGCGGCCCGTGCTGGCCGACATCATGAGCTACGTGCCGTTCGCGGGCATCGGGCCCTACGAGAGCTACGAGGCGGACCACGTGCTGCGGGGCGGTGAGCAGCTCGAGCTGGCGGGATTCGCGATCGACGTGCTCTTCACCCCGGGCCACAGCCCCGGCCACCTGACCTTCTCGATCCCCGCCGAGCGAGCCGCCTTCTCCGGCGACGTGCTTTTCCAGGGATCGGTCGGGCGCACCGACCTCCCGGGCGGAGACTGGAACACGCTGCTCGCCTCGATCGGGACACTGGTCGAGTCGCTCCCCGAGGACACCACCGTGTACCCGGGCCACATGGGCATCACGACCCTCGGGGCGGAGCGCCGCACGAACCCGTTCCTGGGTGAGCTGGCGGCGGGCGGCTCTTGACGCTCGCGGACCGGCCGCGCAGGGTCTCGGCCACCGTCGCGGAAAACAGTAGAGATGATTGATCCGACGACCGCGCACGTCCGGATGACGCGTCGTATCTTCGGCGGGGGCTCCGGCCTACGGCGGTCGGCCCCCTCGGCGGCTTCGCCGCCTGCCCCGGGGTCCTCGGGCTCGCCCATGCAACCAGCATGGGCTTCGCACCGCGTCCTTGCCCACCTCGATCTGCCGCGTCCCCGGACGCCCGTGGCCACCGAATCAATCATCTAGCGCATGGCCACGAAGTACCAGGCCCCGCGCGGGACGTACGACCTGCTCCCCGAGCAGGCCGGCGTCCGCGCGCGCATCCTGGGCGACGCCAGGGTGCTCGTCGAGGGAGCTGGATTCGGCCAGATCGACACGCCGATCTTCGAGGACACCGATCTGTTCGTCCGCACCGTCGGCGAGGCGACCGACATCGTGCGCAAGGAGATGTACACGTTCACCGACCAGGGCGGCCGCTCCCTGACGCTGCGGCCCGAGGGGACGGCGCCGGTCTGCCGCGCATACCTCGAGCACGGGATGCACAAGCTTCCGCAGCCCGTAAAGCTCTGGTACACGGCCCCGATGTTCCGCTACGAGCGGGCGCAGGCGGGGCGCTACCGCCAGCACGCCCAGGTCGGCGCGGAGACGATCGGCTCCGACGATCCGGCCGTGGACGCGGAGCTGATCGACGTGCTGGCGCACCTGTACGCCCGCCTTCGCCTGCCCGGCGTGCGGCTGCATCTGACGAGCATCGGAGATCCCGAGTCGCGCGCCGAGTACACGCGCGAGCTGCGCGACCACCTGCTCGGCCATGACGTGTTCGATGCCGATCAGCGGGCGCGGGTCGAGATCAACCCGATGCGGGCGTTCGACTGGGACGACCCCGAGGTCGTCGCGGTCACCGACTCGGCGCCGAAGATGGTGGACCGCCTTTCCGTCGCCGACGCCGAGCACTTCGAGGAGGTGCGGCGGCTGCTGGACGGCGCGGCGATCGACTACGTGCTCGACCCGCGGCTGGTGCGCGGCCTGGACTACTACACGCGCACCGTGTTCGAGTTCCGCTGCGACGTGCTGGGGGCGCAGAGCGGCATCGGCGGCGGGGGCCGGTATGACCGCCTGATCGAGCAGCTCGGAGGCCCGCCAACCCCGGGCGCCGGGTGGGCCACCGGGCTCGAGCGGATCGCGCAGGCGCTGGAGTCCACGGCGGCCGAGTCACCAGCCGCCCGAGCGTCAGCTCGCGGCCGCCCGGATTTCTTCTTCATAGTCGGCGAGCCGCGCGCCCGCGAGCGAGTCTTCCGGGTGATCTCGGAGCTGCGCGAGGAGGGCATCGGCGCCACCGTCGACCTCGGCGCCCGCTCGCTCAAGTCGCAGATGCGCCAGGCCGAGCGCCTGGGCGCCCCGTGGGTCGTCATCGTGGGCCCCGAGGAATGGGAGCGCGAGGCGGTGGCGGTGCGCGACATGCGCCGCCGGGAGCAGGACGAGGTATCCCTCTCACGCCTGCGGGAAGAGCTGATCAGCCGTGCCGCCTGAGCTGCGCCCGAACGACTACCGCGACGCCTGGTCCGGCGACGTGCTGCCCGACCGGGTCGGCGAGCAGGTGAGGGTCGCGGGCTGGGTCCACCGGCGCCGGGACCACGGTGGGCTCGTGTTCGTGGACCTGCGCGACCGTACGGGGATCGTGCAGGTGGTGTTCAACCCGGAGGCCGCGCCGGAGGCGCACGCCCGCTCGCACGAGTTGCGTTCGGAGTGGGTGATCTCGGCCGCGGGAGAGGTCGTCCGCCGCTCCGCCGAGACAGTGAATCCGGACATGCCGACCGGCGAGGTCGAGGTGCGCGTGTCGGCGATCGATGTGCTCGCGGCCGCCGAGACGCCTGCATTTCCCGTCGACGAGGAGACGGCGGTGGACGAGGCGCTGCGCCTGCGCCACCGCTACCTCGACCTGCGGCGCGAGCCGATGCAGCGCGCGCTGGACCTGCGCCACCGCATCACGCAGGCAATCCGGGACCACCTCAACGCAGCCGGGTTCCTCGACCTCGAGACGCCGATCCTGACACGCTCCACGCCGGAGGGCGCGCGCGACTTCGTGGTCCCGGCGCGCATGCAGCGCGGCACGTTCTACGCGCTCCCACAGTCGCCGCAGCTCTTCAAGCAGCTGCTGATGATCGCGGGCTTCGAGCGCTACTACCAGATCGCCCGCTGCTTTCGGGACGAGGCGCTGCGGGCCGATCGTCAGCTCGAGTTCACCCAGCTCGACATGGAGATGGCGTTCGTGGGCGAGGAGGACGTGATGGCGGTCACGGAGGGTGTCCTGAGCGCCGCGTTCGCGGCCGGCGGCGTGGAGCTCGACCCGCCGTTCCCACGCCTGCGCTACGACGAGGCGATCGCCCGTTTCGGCACCGACCGGCCCGACATGCGGTTCGGGATGGAGATCCGCGACCTCGGCAACGCCCTCGGCGGCACGGAGTTCAAGGTCTTCCGCGGCGCGCTCGGGGGCGGCGGGGCGGTGCGTGGAATCAACTCCGGCGCCCACGAGCTGTCGCGGGCCGAGCTGGACCGGCTGATCGAGTTCGCCCAGGGCCAGGGGGCGGGCGGGCTCGTGTGGGCATATGTAGAGGAGGGCGGTGGTTGGCGGTCTCCGGTCGCCAAGTTCCTCTCCGAGCAGGAGCTGCGCGAGATCGCGTCCGCGCTCGAGGCCTCCCCCGGCGACCTGTTGCTGCTCGTTGCCGACGACGCCGGGATCGCCGCGCAGACGCTCGGGGCTCTGCGGCTGGAGCTGGGCGCCCGCTTCGGGCTGATCGCCTCCGGCGAGTGGCGCCCGCTGTGGGTGACCGACTTCCCGCTGGTGGAGTGGGATGACGACGAGGGCCGCTGGGAGGCGCTGCACCATCCCTTCACCTCACCGTCCGAGGAGTCGCTCGCCCTGCTGGAGGACAACCCGGCGGCCGCCCGGGCGCGCGCCTACGACGTGGTGCTGAACGGCGTCGAGCTGGGCGGGGGCAGCATCCGCATCAACCGGCCCGAGGTCCAGTACCGGGTGCTGGAGACCCTCGGCATCGGCCGCGCGGCCGCCGGCGAGAAGTTCGGGTTTCTGATCGAGGCGCTCAAGCACGGCGCGCCGCCCCATGGCGGCATCGCGTTCGGCCTCGACCGGATGGCGGCCCTGCTCGCGGGCCGGGAGTCGATCCGGGACGTGATCGCCTTTCCGAAGACGGCCACCGGCCAGGACCCGATGACCGGCGCCCCGGCGCCGATCGACGAGCGCCAGGTACGCGAGCTGGGAATCCGGGTCGAGGGCGCGCCACCGGCCTGAGCCGCTCACGCACGAACCCGTTCCGTTCCTAAGGTTTCACGCCCCCATGCCGATGGAAGGGCTGGCCGTGGTAACTTCGAGGAGGCCCGAGCTTGTACGCCAGCCGCTCAGTGTTTGAGCCAACACACTCGAGTAGGGAGTCCGAATTGGACACGCGAGTCGATCGCTCGTGGGTCCTGTGGACGCCCACCTGTTTCGGCAGGTTCAACTCTCCGGCGGCAGCGGCAGGCTGGGGCACCTTTACGCCGTGATCGCCACCATCCCGAGACCGGTGCTGCTGGCGCTCGTCGGCGTCGTGCTGCTGGGCGGCCTGTTCGTCTTCTCGCGCCGTGGGGCCGACTCGACCCCGGCCGTTCCGGCGCCCTCGCAGACCTCGCAGCCGTCGAGCCCCTCGGCCGACGCGCCCGCGGCGCCCGCACAGCAGAACGCACCCCAGCAGAACAGTGCGGCGCCGAGCCCCGACAAGGGCGAGCAGGGCGGTCGCGGCCTCCCGTCCCGGGTCGCCAGGGCGCTGGACGCGAAGAAGACCGTCGTGATCCTGTTCTGGAACAGGGGTGGGATCGACGACCGCAGCGTGAAGGGGGCGGTCGACCGCCTGCCGCGCCGCGGGGGCAAGACGGCCGTGTTCACCGACACGGTGGGCAACCTCTCGAACTACACCCGCATCACGGCGGCCGCGAGCGTCACCCAGACGCCGGCGCTCGTGATCGTGAACCCGAAGGGCCAGGCAGAGCTCCTGAACGGGTACTACGACTTCCAGACGATCCGCCAGTTCGTGCGGGACGCCGCCCGCCGCTAGGCGGCCGGGCCGCAGCCGGAACCCGGCCCCCCGAGTCCCCCGATCCCGGGTGGCGGTGTTCGTAGCGCCACGCGCGACGTTTACCGCCCACCTCGTGGGGGATGGCACCTCCTAGACTCGTGGGGATGCACCCCTTCGAGCGGCACCTGACCGAGCCCACCGGCCGCGGGCCCGTGCCCCCGGGCGCGCGTGTCGGGAGC
>JBOGZM010000303.1:0-7207 GCA_050697255.1 Solirubrobacterales bacterium | reverse complement strand
ACTTCCACCGGCCGGCCTAGCGGCGCTGCAACAGGACCTGCCTATGATGGACCGCCGTGAAGCCCTACCTCTCGATCGGAGCCATCTACCGCAACGAGGCGCCCTACCTGCGCGAGTGGATCGAGTTCCACCGGCTCGTGGGGGTCGAGCGCCTCTTCCTCTACAACAACGAGAGCACCGACGACCACATGGAGGTGCTTGCGCCCTACGTTGCCGACGGCACGGTCGTGCGGGAGGACTTCCCCGGATTTCCTCCGCAGCTGCGCTGCTACCAGCACTGCATCGAGACCCACCGCCACGACGCACGATGGATCGCATTCATCGACGTGGACGAGTTCCTGTTCTCGCCGACCCGGCGGCCGGTCCCGGAGATCCTGCGCGAGTACGAGGAGTACCCCGGAGTGGGGGTCAACTGCCTGGTGTTCGGCACCTCGGGGCACCAGACGCCCCCCGCGGGGCTGGTGGTCGAGAACTACACGCGGCGGCTGGGGCTGGAGCGGCAGCGCAGCAAGGTCGTGAAGGCCGTGGTCGACCCCGAGCGGGTCGTCAGGGTCGGCAACAGCGCCCACTACTTCGTCTACCGCGACGGCGTACGGGCCGTGGACGAGCGCAGAAGGCCGGTCCGGGGTGAGTTCTCGGACACCCCCTCGGTCGAGCTCCTGCGCATCAATCACTACTTCACGCGTTCGCAGGAGGAGCGTGAGCGCAAGCTGGCCACGCCGCGGGTCGACAACGGAAAGCCGAAGCAGCGCGAGGGCGTGGAAAAGCGCGACCGCAAGCTGAACGAGGAACCGGACGACACGATCCTCGGGTTCGCCCCCGCCCTGCGCGAGGCGCTCGGCCTCGAGGCCCCGGCCGGCGCCTCGACCGAGAGCTGGAGCTAGATCCCGCCCGGGCGGTCCGGGACGGCGATCTGCTCGCGGAGCCGCAGCCTGCCGCCCTTGAACTCGTAGACGTCGTACACGCCGGCCGTCGGATCACCGTCGTCGTTCATGTCGATCGGCCCGGAAGCACCGTCGTAGTCGATGTCCTGTCCGGCCTCGAGCGCCTTCACGGCCTGATCGAGCTGGAGCCAGGTGAACTTGCGGCCCGGCGGGGCGCTCACCTCGCGCACCTTGTCCTTCATCTTCTCCCCGCTGGTCGAGCCCGCCGCCACGGCCGCGAGATAGCAGAGGACGACGGCGTCGAACTCCTGCGCGTCGAAGGTCTGTCGCTTTGCGGGCCCGCGCGCCTTGAAGCGCTTGTCGAACTCCTCCGCGGCCGGCCCCTGCTTCGGGGCACCGATCGCCACGCCACGCAGTCCGTTGCTCACGAGCGGGGCGAGGGTCGCAACGCGCGGATTTGCAAGGCTGTCCGTGCCGAACGCCTTACTGGGCCTGAACTTGGCCTCCTCCTGCGCCATCAGTGCGCTCGCCACCCGGCTATAGGTGTCGACGAAGTCGAAGAAGACCCACGCATCGGGGTCGCCGGAGGCCAGGCTCTGGGCCTGCTCGTCGAACGTCGGCTGTTCCGCTCGGTAGGTCTCCTGCCGGCCAATCTGACCGCCCTTCCCGGTCCACGCGTCCTCGAAGGCCTTCATCAGGTCGTTGCCGTACGTGGACTTCAGCGCGCCGGCATTGACCTTCTTCCCACGCGCCCCGCGCAGCCGGTCGTCGAGCAGCTCCGCGAGCGCGTCGGCCTGCAGGCGGTCGGGCGGCACGACACGGAACAGGTATCCGCGATCCCCGGCTTTGGTGAACGCGTCCCCGCTCGCCGACGGCGAGATCTGAACCACCTTGCGGGGGATGGCGACCTGTTTGGCGACACGCTCGGTTTGATTCCCCCCCCATGGACCGACGAGGCAGCTGGCCCCGCGGTCGACCAGCTTCCTGCTCAGGTCGCCCGCCGTCTTGGGGGACTCGGCGTCCACGTGATTGATCGTGACCCTGTGCTGGGCCCCGGCCTTTGCGGCCCCTTTGCGGATCTCGTCCACGGCCAGGTCGGCGGCCTGCTGGGCCGGCTCTCCGAACTGTTGCAGGAGACCGGTGCGCGCCACCAGGTTGCCGATCCTGAGGTCCAGTCGCTGGGGGCCGGTGGTGCTCTCCTCCGAGCCGCCGCAGGCCGCGAGCCCCACCATGGCCGCCAGCACCACGACCGCCGTGGCGAGCGCCTTCACCGAGGCGACTCCGGCACTCGCCCGTTGCCGCCCAGCGCCTCGCCGAGCGCCCACAGCAGGCGGTCAGCGGCATGACGATCACGAATCGCGGCGCGCACGTAGCGAGCGTCGCCGAACTCCTTCCCGTCGGCGACCAGGACTCGCGAAGCCTCGAGGCGCGCAGCGAGCTGCTCGCCCGTCAGCGCCTGTGCGCTCATCCAGACGAAGTTGGCCTGTGTGGCCGGGGCAGTGACGGACAGCGCGGTGAGAGCCTCCAGGATCCGGGCGCGCTCCTGGAGCACCGTTTCGCGGCGCCGTTGGAGGTCGGAATCACCCACGCGCAGTGCCTGCAGCATCGCGGCCTGGGTGAGAGCGTTCACGCCCAGCGCGGGGGCAAGCGCGCGCAGCAGGGCCGTCGCGCTCGGTGCGCCGACCGCGTAGCCGGCCCGGATCCCCGACAGGCCGTAGATGCGCGAGAAAGACCGCACCGCCAGCAGCCGGGGAAATGCCTCCACGAGGGACATGCACGCATCCTCGGGCTCCACGTCCTGAAACTGGACGTACGACTCGTCCAGCAGCACGTGGACGTCCTCGGGCAGCCGTGACAGCAGCTCACCGAGCCGCTCGGACTTCATATAGGCACCGGTCGGGTCGTTGGGGTTGCACAGCACCAGCACGCGCGTGCGCGTGCTGACGGACCGGGCGAGCGCGTTCACGTCGGGGCCGTCGTCGGGCATGCCGGGCTCCACGACCGGAGCGCCGGCGCGCGTCGCGAGCGACGTGTAGAGCGGCTGCGTCGGCCGGGGCACGACGACCTCACCGCCCCCGGCGGCAAGCAGGTAGATCGCGCTGCGCAGGAGCTCTGCGGCGCCGTTGCCGATCGCGATCTGCGCGCCCCGCACGTTGTGGCGCTCGGCCAGCGCGCGCCGCACCTGTGTCGCCTCGGCGTCGGGGTAGCCGTTCAGCCTGCCCCGGGCCTGGTAGACGGACGCGCTCACGACCTCGGCGCTCGGAAGCTCGGGCCATTCGGACCCCGAGAGATCGAGCGTCGGCACCCGCTCGAGGGACAGCGCCTTCTCGCGCGCGCGCCGCTCGCGCAGCGTCCGGTTGTACTCGGACTCGCCGATGTCGTCGAACTGCCGGTAGTAGTCGAGCAAACCCACGATCGCGCTCTGAGCCTTACCGGGGAGCGATGTCGGAGCCCGGGCCCTGGATCACCAGGAACCAGATCGCGAACCCGATCCCCGCGATCGCCATGCTGATCACGAAGATGGTTTCGAGCATGCCGTTTTTCTGCTCGTGCCCGCTCGCCCGGCGCACGATCTTCCATGCACGGTCGAGCCGCATCGCGATCCCGAGCGTGCCGAGGATCGTCACCAGCATGCCCGTGAACGCCGTCAGGATGGCCATGCCGATCGAGTCCGTCTCGTGAAAGATGCGCGACCCGACCCACAGCCAGGCGGCCGGCTGCGGACCCCACAGCGTCGTGCAGAGAAGCGTCTCCACTACCAGGATCCCGCCGGCCAGCACGGCGTCCAGGCGGCGGCGCATGCCACGCGGCCGCTCCGGCCGGGTGCGGTAGCGCAGCGGCGCGGTGCCGGGGCGGCGGCCGATGAACAGTCCGCCGGTCTCTGTCGGATCGTTGCTTGCCATGCGATTGCTGAAGGCTGTCTGCCCGGCGCCCTGCTCGCCGAGCTAGAAGTTTAGGCGAGCGCCGCAGGCGCGAAGCACGTGACTTTACGTGGCGGCGCAGCCGGCTGGATATTTCGAGCCCTAAGCCGTGGACGCCCGCGCGTCGATCGCGTCGTTCACGAGCTCGTCGGCATGCTCGTTCTGCTCGCGTGGCACGGATCGGATCGACCACCGGTCGAACTCTCCCAGCGCCGCCAGCGCCTGTGCATGGAGCGGGCGCAGATCGTCCTTCTTCACGCGGTACTCGCCCGTCACCTGGCGCGCCACCAGCTGAGAGTCGTTCACGATCTCGACCTCGCGCGCCCCGAGCTCGCGGGCCCGCTCGAGGCCCAGCAGCACGGCGCGGTACTCGGCGGTGTTGTTGGTCGCCTCGCCGATGTAGTCGTTCGCGCGGTCGAGCACCGTTCCGCGCGCGTCGGTTATCACGACACCGACTCCGGCCGGCCCCGGGTTGCCCCGTGCGCCGCCGTCGACGTGAACTACGACTCGCTCGGTCAGTCCAGCTCGAGCCGCGGGAACATGCCGGGGCGCCGGCGCCGGCGGTCCCGGATCACGCGCTTGCCGCCTCCGGTGCTGCCCCGCTCGCGCCGCTCGGCCTTCCGGCGGTCGATGATGACCTCCACGCCGGGGTCATCCTTGTAGTACTCGGTCAGGTTGTCGTAGAGATCGTCGGCAAGCGCCGGGGGGATCACGCAGTAGATCATGCCGTCCTCACTGTTCGCCCGGGGAGCAGTCGCTCCTGCCGGGTCCCATGGCTTCGAGGGCCAAAATCACTATACGGGCCGCTCGGCCGACTCGCCAGCGCTTTGGGTGCTGTGCTGCGGTGTGGCCGCCGGCAGGGGCTCGGGGGCCGCGCCCGGGGACTCCGCGGCGGCCTCCTCGTCGGACCCGTTTCCAAGCTCGATCCGGCCGTTCTGGTCCACCGTGCAGTTCCACTCCTGCGCCTCGGCCGGCAGCTCGGACAGCTCCTGACCCTGGCCACGCGGCCGCACCGGCTCGCGGCCGTCGGAGAGGTCCACGCCGAACTGATACCAGGACAGCTCCCAGGCGACGGTCAGAAGGACCTCGGCCGCAGATGCCTTCGACGTCGACGCGGAAGCATGCGGAGTGCCGAGCGTGCGCGCGATCCCGGCCACCGTGCGCGGATGCTCCGAGCCGTTGAAGAGGTCCAGCGCGCGGCCGATCTTCAGCTGCGCGTTGGTCGGCACCGCCTTCACGTGACGCGGGCTGCGGGGCCGCGAGCGGCGCCCCAGCAGGCGCCGCGGCTCCTCGTCGTCGTCGAGGCGATCGACCATGCCGCTCGTGGGAGTGGGATCGACCGGATGGGGCACAGGGACATCGACATCGGGGTCCGGCTTCGCCGTCCGCCGGCGCCGGAGCAGCCCTCGCCTTTCGGGCGGGCGCTGCGGGCGTGCGGGCATCTCGGGCGCTGCGGCCTCCCGGATCCAGCCCTCTCGTTGCGCCCTCGGCGCACACAGCTGGCACACGAGCCGGCGCTCCCGCGACGGGGTGAGGTACGGCTCCGCCCGCTCGCCCTTGAGCATCGTGCGATGGCACACGTCGCAGGCGACGTGGTGCTCTGTGACCGGATTGATGTTGACCTTTTGCTTCATGGACAACTGCCGATTCTGCAAGCCGAAAATCGGGTTCCAGACGGCGCGCTCGCAGCGCACTTCGACCCTTCTAGGTTACGCGGACCTTCCGAAGGACCGTCTCGAGCGGCCCGATCACGCCTTGGCGGCCGCCTCTTCCTCCTGCCCCGCTGCGGAGATCACCCTCTGCGCCAGGTGCGCGGGTACCTCCTCGTAGCGGGCGAACTCCATCGTGTACTCACCACGTCCTCCTGTGATGGAGCGCAGGTCGGGGGCATAGTTGAGCATCTCGGCCATCGGGACCTCGGCCCTGATCTCCGTCATGGCCCCCTTCGGCTCCATGCCCAGCGGCCGCCCCCGGCGCCCGTTGAGGTCGCCGATCACGTCGCCCACCGCGTCCTCCGGCACCACCACGCCGACCGACATGATCGGCTCGAGCAGCGTCGGCTGGGCCTGCTCGGCGGCCTTCTTGAACGCCATCGAGCCGGCGACCTTGAACGCGTTCTCCGACGAGTCAACCGAGTGGTAGGAGCCGTCGTAGAGCCTCACCCGCACGTCGCGCAGCGGATAACCGGCCACGACGCCGTGCTGCATCGCCTCGCGGATGCCCTTCTCGACCGCGGGGATGAACCCGGACGGGATCACGCCGCCCTTGATCTTGTTCTCGAACACGAAGCCCTCGCCCGCGCCGGCCGGCTCGATCTCGATGTGGCAGTCGCCGAACTGGCCGCGGCCGCCGGTCTGCTTCTTGTAGCGCCCCTGCGCCTTGGCGGAGCCCTTGATCGTCTCCTGGTAGGGCACGCGCGGGGGCTTCAGAATCACCTCGGCGCCGAAGCGGCGCTTCATCCGGTCGACGATCACCTCCACGTGCACCTGGGACAGGCCGGCGATGATCTGCTCGCCGGTCTGCGGGTCGCGGTGGAAGTCGATCGTCGGGTCCTCCTCCTGGAGGCGGCGCAGCGCGCTCCCGATCTTCTCCTCGTCGCCCTTGGCCTTCGCCTCGATCGCGAACGCCATCACGGCACCCGGCAGGGTCGGCGACGGGAACGAGATCGTGCTCTCCTTCCCGGCCAGCACGTCGCCCGAGTGCGTCTCCTTCAGCTTTGCGACCGCGCCGATGTCGCCGGCGCCGAACTCCTCCGCATGGCCCATCTCCTTGCCCTGCGGCACGAGCAGCTGGCCGATGCGCTCCTTCGTGTGGGCGCGCACGTTGGTGAGCTGCGAATCGTGCTTCACGATTCCCGAGATCACCTTGAACAGGTTGATCCGGCCGGCGAACGGGTCGGCCAGGGTCTTGAACACGTAGGCAACGGGCTCACCGGCCTCGTCCGGTTCGATCGACACCTCGTTCCCGTCGCCGTCGCGCGCCGGGGTTGCGCCCTTGCGCGCCGGCGAAGGGAGGTCCTGGACGAGCGCGTCCAGCAGCCGGTCCGTGCCCAGGTTCTTGGTGGCGACGCCACAGGTGACCGGGAAGATGGTGCCCGCGGTGACGCCGTCCTTGAGCGCCGAGACGATCTCATCGTGGGAGATCTCCTGCCCGTCGAGGTAGCGCTCCATCAGGTCGTCGGAGTTCTCGGCAACCTCGTCCATCAGCTTCTCGCGGTACTCGTCGGTCCGCGCCGCGATCTCGTCGGGGATCGGGACCTCCTTCGCGCTGCCGCGCCCGCTGCCGTCGTACTCGAAGGCCTTCATGTCGATCAGGTCGACGACGCCGCGGACCTCGTGCTCGGCGCCGATCGGGATCTCCGTCGCGACCGCATGGGGGCCGAACGCCTCCTTCAGCTGGTCG
>JBOGZM010000302.1:0-1883 GCA_050697255.1 Solirubrobacterales bacterium | reverse complement strand
CCTCCATCCGGTCGACGAACCGGGAACCCTGTTGCGTCGACCGGCGGAAACCACCCACGCATAGCGTGCTCAATGTTGCCCACGTCCATGGGGTCTAGTGGCTCTGTGTCGAATGGCGACTGCGGACTTGCTACGCCGCGCGCGCTTCCTGCATGACGGAGCGCAGCGTGCGGCGCAGGCCTTCCTCGAGGTCGACCTCGGCGGCGAAGTCCAGCTCTTCCCGCGAGCGCGTGGGGTCGAGCGCGCTGCGTTGCACCTCGCCTGCCCGCGGCGGCGCGAAGTGGGGCTCGAAGGCGCGGCCGTTCAGCACCCCGAGCTCGTCACCCAGCATGCGCAGCTGCTCGACCAGGTCGAGCACGGAGACCTCCTGGCCACGGCCGACGTTGTAGGCGCCGGTCGCGTCGTCGTCTCCGGCGATCATGCAGGCGCGCACGATGTCGTCGACGTACACGTAGTCGCGCGTCTGCCGTCCGTCGCCGAACACGGTCGGGTCGCCCCCGTGCTGGAGCTTGCCGCAGAAGATCGCGATCACGCCCGCCTCGCCGAGCGGGTCCTGCCGGGGGCCGTAGACGTTGCCGAAGCGCAGGCTGACGGTCGACAGCCCGTGCAGGCGCTCCCACAGCGACAGGTATCCCTCGCCGGCATACTTCGCCTGGCCGTAGGGAGCCTCGGAACGGATCTCGGTTCCCTCGGGCGTGGGCACGATGTCGGTCTCGCCGTAGATCGCGCCGCCGGTCGACGCGTACACGAACCGGCGCGCACCCGAACGGCGCGCGGCCTCGAGCATGTTGATCGTCCCGATCACGTTCACCTCCGCGTCGAACGAAGGCCTCGCGGCCGACACGCGCACGTCGATCTGGGCCGCGAGGTGGAACACCACCTCGGGCTTCTCGACCTCGAGCAGGGACGCGACCAGATCGCCGTCGCGGATGTCCTCCACGACCAGCTTCGCGCCATTCGCGATCGCGTGCTCTACGTTTGTCTTGCGGCCCGTCGTGAGGTTGTCGAGCACGATCACCTCGTCGCCGCGATCGAGCAGGGCATCAACCAGATTCGAGCCGATAAACCCGGCTCCGCCTGTCACAAGAACCTTCAAATCCTCGGCCTCCTCGGACGCCTCAAGCGGTTGCTCACGTGTAGGAAAGTCGCTTCTGTGCCGACTAAGACTGCTGCTACCCTCGCCAGACGTTTCGGCCCGCGGGCCACCATTCTTGAACCGATGCAATGAGACTGATCGTCACAGAGAAGGACAACAGCGCGAAGAAGATCGCGCAGATCCTGTCTGCCGGTGAGGCAAAGCAGGACAAAAGCTACGGCATACCGCACTACTCCTGGGACGGTTCCGACGGCGGCACGACCGTGATCGGGCTCAAGGGGCACCTGATGAACCCCGCCTTCCCGGAGGGCTACTCGGATTGGCGCAAGATCGAGCCGCGCGAGCTGATCTTCGCGAACCTCGTGAAGGAGCCGGTCCAGAAGAGCGTCCACAAGGCGCTGCGCAAGCAGGCCAAGGACGCGGACTCGATCGTGATCGCGACCGACTACGACCGCGAGGGCGAGCTGATCGGCCTCGAGGCGCTCGAGGAGATCCTCGACGCGAATCCGGAGCTGCGCAACGGCTCCGAGGTCGCCGTGCCGCCGGGCGTCAAGCGGGCCCAGTACTCGGCCCTCACCAAGGAGGAGATCGAGCATGCTTTCGCCAACCTCGTCGAGCTGTCCGAGCCGCTGGCCCGCGCCGGTGAGGCGCGCCAGGACATCGACCTGATCTGGGGCGCGACGCTGACACGCTTCATCTCGCTCGCGACGGGTCGGCTGGGGTCGCAGTTCCTGTCCGTCGGCCGTGTGCAGAGCCCGACCCTGGCAATCGTGGTGCAGCGCGAGCT
>JBOGZM010000301.1:0-2910 GCA_050697255.1 Solirubrobacterales bacterium | reverse complement strand
AGCTCGCGCTGCGTGCGGCGCAGCTCCGTGATCGCGGGGGGCGTGCGCTCGCGCCAGTAGATCCTGTCCCAGCGGCGCAGCAGCTCCTGGAGCGTCGCCTGGACGGCGAACGCGTCGGCGGCGGCGTGCAGCACCAGCGACGGCTCCTGTCCGAGCGCGGCGAGGTTGCCGAGCCGCGCTGTCGAGGTCTGCATCTGGGAGAGGATCCGGGCCCCCTCGTCCTTGCGGTCGACGTCGTCGTTGACGTCCCTCACGTATGCGAAGGCGCCCGTGCCCACCAGGGCGGCAAGCGCCAGCAGCAGAGCCGGCGCGACCCAGGGCCTCCGCAGCACCGCGGCGATCCGGCGGGCCGGCGGGCCGGCGAAATGACCGTTCGGTTTGGTCACGGAACGGATTATCGACCGCCGGGGTCCTGGTGTGAATGGCCAAACGCGGGTTGGGACGATCGCGCCGGAAAGGTGGTCCGCGCAGGTCTGTTAGATGTGGCCCGGGACCATGTCCCCCGCCTTCTCATGACACTCAGCCTTGCCGCGGCCCTTGCCGCGGCGCCGGCGGCGGCGGGCGACACGCTGGTGCACGCCGATCCAACCGCCGAGAACGTGACCGCCTACGGCGGCGTCCTGATGTGGTCGCGCCGCGACCCCGGGGGGCCGCACCACCTGGTCCAGCGGGTCGGCGCGATCGTCTCGGACGCTCCGGTCGCCTCATCCGCCCACCCCCTCGACCCGGACCTCGGCGCTGCGACGTGTACAGGCTCATCGATCTCGGCAATGACGGCGTGGCCCGCGAGCGGTGCGGTCGGCGCAACCGTCGACTCCTCGATTCGCCCACGTTCATCCGGCGATCGATTCCGAATCCGCGTGGGTGCGGGGACTGGCTAGCGGACGTTCAGCGAGCCCTCCATGCCTGCCTGCCGGTGCCCGGGCACCGAGCAGTAGAAGGTGTACTCGCCGCGTTCCAGCTCGACCGTCGCCTCGGCGGTGCCGCCGGTGACCACCTCCGTGCCGCCGATCTCCTCGCCGTCCTGCTCGACTTTGACGTCGTGCGGGAGCGACGCCTCGTTCGTGAACTCGATCGTGTTCCTGCCGGGCTCGGCCGTGAGGGACTCCTGCTCGAAGGCGAGGTCGCCGCCCGGGTCGGCTGCGACCCTGATGGTGCCGCCACCGCCGCCCGCGCCGGTGCCGCCCTCGTCCGTGGCGGTCGTGTCGGTGGTCTCGGTGGTGGTGGCCGACGTGTCGGCGCCTCCGTCGTCGTCACCGCCGCACGCTGCGACGCCCAGCGCCGCGAGCACGCAGATCAACATCAGAAGGGATAGGCGTCTCATGGCATCTCCTTTTCGGCGGGCTGTGGTGCTTCGGGTGGTGGCCCGCGGGAATCATCGCGCAAAACGGACGGCCTTTCCGCACCGCCCGGCGCCGCGCGGCGCCGGCGCGCCCCGGAACCAGCCACGCTATAACGCCCGGCATGACCTCGACGGCCGGATCCTTGACCCGCTCGGCCCCGCCGAGCCTTGTTGCGCTGGTCGACCGCTTTGATCACGCCGCCTTCGACCTGCCGGGCGCGCGGGCGGTGATCCGGGCCGCGGTGACCGACGGCCAGGAATGGGACGTGGTCGTGGAGCGCGGCCGGGTGCGGCTCGTCGAACCCGGCCGGGGGCGTCCCGACGCGCTGGTGAGCGCCGATGCCGACACCTGGGAGGTGATCGCGTCCGACGTCGCGCGTGGCATGGACGCGTTCCGGCGCGGCCGGCTGCAGGTGCGGCGCAACCTGCACCTCGGCGTCGGCTTCCTCGCCGCGACCTCCGGGATGACCGGCCCGGGCGCGCTGCGCTTCAGGCGCGTGCGGACCGCGGCGGGGGCGTTCTCGATCATCGAGGCGGGGGAGGGGCCTCCGGTGCTGATGCTCCACGGACTGGGCGGCACGAAGGCCTCTTTCCTGCCGTCGATCGCGGCGCTGGCCCCGTCGTTCCGGACGATCGCGGTCGACCTGCTCGGCTTCGGAGACTCGGACAAGCCGCTCGGCGCATCCTACGGGCCGGAGTTCCACGCCCGGGCGGTCGAGCAGCTGCTGGATGCGCTGGAGCTCGAGCGAGCGCACTTCGTGGGTCACAGCATGGGTGGCCGGGTGGCGCTCGAGCTGGGGTTGGCGCACGCCGAGCGCACCGGCGGCCTGGTCCTCATGACACCGGCAATGGCCTGGCTGCGCGAACGGCGCTGGGCTCCCTACCTGCGCTGGGTGCGGCCCGAGCTGGGCCTGATCCAGATCGCTCCGCGGGTCGCGGTCGAGCCCTTCATGCGGTGGCTGATTCCCGGCGCCGACACCTCATGGGGAAAATCCGCGATCGACGAGTTCGTTCGCACCTACACGAACGCGCGCGCGCGGGCCGCCTTCTACGCCGCGGCGCGGAGCATCTACCTCGACGAGCCGCACGGGGACGAGGGCTTCTGGCCGCGGCTCCACACCCTGGCTCCGGAGTCGCTCTTCGTCTGGGGCCGCCAGGACAGGTTCGTGCCGCTCGCGTTCATCAAGCATGTCGAGCGCGCGCTGCCGGCGGCCCAGCACGTTGAGCTCGACTGCGGCCACCTGCCACAGATCGAGCGCCCCCGCGAGACCCACGCCGCGATCGCGCGATTCCTCCGGAGCGTGCCGATCGAGGCCTCGTAGACCCGTCGGTCCGCTTGGAGACCGAAGGCAGTTTGTAGGTAACCCCTTGCGGAAACCCCTGCATTGGGCGTAGGGTGCGTCTGCACGCGGGCATGGCTGCCCGCTGCGTTGAGAGGTTCTAGAGGCAGCATGACGCGAGAGACTTGGGCTGGATGCCCGGTGGGGGGCAGCGGCGGCCGCGAGGATGCACCTCGTTGGTCGCGCGCTCGGCTGCTCCTCGCGCCTCTGCTCTGCCTGGCCTTGAGC
>JBOGZM010000300.1:0-1608 GCA_050697255.1 Solirubrobacterales bacterium | reverse complement strand
ATCGGGTACATCGCCGGCTGTGTCGGGGTGCTGGCGCTGCCGCTCCTCTACGATTCCGACGCGATCCGGTCAGGTGTGCTCGGCCAGATCTGGGTCGCAACCTGCGTCTACGCATCGGTGGGCGGCGTCGTGATGGTCGGCAAGCGGCAACTGCTCGCGCTGCGGGACGCCGCTCAGGCCCTGTCGCTGAGCGACTCTCTGACCGGGCTGATGAACCGGCGCGCCCTCGATGAGGTGCTCGAGCGCCACGACGCCGAGACGCGGCGCAAGGAGTCGGTCGGGTTCATGCTGATCGACCTCGACAACTTCAAGGAGGTCAACACCCGCTACGGCATGCAGGGCGGCGACCTGACCCTGTGCGCGGTCGCCGGTGCGTTGCGGCAGGTGGCGCGCGACGAGCAGCTCGTGGTGCGGCTCGGCGGTGACGAGTTCGCGATCGTCGCGGAGGGCCTGCCGCCCCAGGCGATGGAGCGACTGGCCGACCGGGCCCTCGAGGCCGTGCGGCAGAGCCTGATCGACGCCGAGCTCCCCGGACTGCATGTGAGCGCAAGCGCCGGCTGGGCCGTCTGCCCGCACGACGCCGACACCGCCGCCGACCTCGTCAATGTCGCCGACCTGGCGCTGCGGGCGGCGAAGCTGGACGGCAAGGAGCAGGCCCGCGGCCCGCTCGACTGGGTCCGGCAGGGCTAAAGCTCCTCGGCGATCCGCGGTCCTTCGCGCCTGAACAGCACGACGCTCAGCGCCACGACCAGGCCGAAGATCGCAAGCGGCACGAGCAGCAGCACCGCGCTGCCGATCGCGTCGGCGACGCTCTGGGTGCTGGACTCGACCAGCCAGTGTCGTCCCTGCTGAATCGCGACCGCCAGCGGGTTGAACATCAGCGCCTCACGGAAGCCGTCGGGCACGGACTCGATCGTGTAGATGATCGGCGTCCCCCAGAACAGCAGCTGGAGCATCACCTCCCAGATCGGCTGCACGTCGCGGTAGCGCACGTACAGGACCGACAGCAGGACCGACAGCGCGGTGGCGAGCGCCATCGCGAGCGCCACGCAGCCGAGGAAGCCGATCCAGCCGAGGGTCGGCGTGACGCCGTCGATCAGCGCGAAGCCGAACACGACCAGGATGCCCAGTGCCAAATTGGCGGCCGCGGTGAGGGAGATCGAGATCGGCACCGCGGCCCGGGGGAAGGCGACCTTGCGCAACAGGTTCTCGCGGGCAACGAGGCTCGTGAGGCCGCCCCCGGTCGCCTCGGAGAAGAAGTTGAACACGACGATCCCGGCCAGCAGCACGACGGGGTAGTGGGCGACCTCGTCCCCGAAGCGCACGACGTGGGTGAAGACCACGTACAGGACGCCGAACAGCAACAGCGGGCGCAGCACCGTCCACAGGTAGCCGAGCACCGACCCGAAGTAACGCAGCTTGAACTCCGTCGCCGTCAGCGCGCGCGTGACGTGCACGAAGTGGCTCCACTCCGACGCGCCGGTGCGCTGCGGGTGCGCGTGTGCCTCCATCACGTCAGGTGCGCGCGTGCCTCGTCCAATGCCCGCGTCTCGGGGTCGTCCTGATCGTGGCCGCGCGCGGTCGCCGCGCTCCAGCGCTCCGCCATCC
>JBOGZM010000299.1:0-6307 GCA_050697255.1 Solirubrobacterales bacterium | reverse complement strand
GCAGCGGTGTCGAGCGACTACGGTCGCCACTCGCGGGCGGCGCGCGCGCTCGCCGAGGAGCACTTCGATGCGGACATCGTGATCCGCCGGCTGCTCGGGGAGCTTGGGATACGCTAGTGCCGCATCTGCCGATGTTGACCCGTTCTGGCGAGCGAAAGGCGAGCATGGCGAGGACGCAGGAAGCCCGAATAGCGGCGCTATTCGGGCGATCGAGGACGAAGCCAGGCGAAGGCTTGCAGCCGCCAAAACGGGGCGTTCATTGGTGGATGGGGCACTAGATGGCGGACCGCGGGCTGATAGTGAATGCCGACGACTTCGGGCTCAGCCCGGGTGTCAACGCGGGCGTGGCGCGTACGCACGAACAGGGCATCCTGACCAGCGCCAGCCTGATGGTCCGTCCCGACGCCGCCGCCGCAGCGGCCGCCTACGCGCGCGCCACACCGGCGCTCGGCCTGGGCCTGCACGCCGACCTCGGCGAGTGGGTGCAGCGCGACGGCGATTGGCTGCCCGTATACGAGGTCGTGTCGCTCGAGGGAGAGCTGGACGCCGTGGAGGCCGAGATCCAGGCCCAGCTCGACCGCTTCCGCCGGCTCACCGGTCGCGAGCCCACCCACCTCGACTCCCACCAGCACGTGCACCGGTGGGAGCCCGTGATCGCGCTGTTCCGGCGCGTCGCCGCGCAGCTCGAGATTCCCCTGCGCCACGACCTCGGCGGCGTCCACTACTGCGGCGACCTCTACGGCCACGACGAGCACGGCGACCCGATCCCCGAGGCCGTCACGGTCGACGCCCTGATCGACATCATCCGGGCGCTCGAGCCGGGAGTCACCGAGCTGGCGTGCCACCCCGGCATCGGAGCCGACACCGGGTCTGCGTACGACGTCGAGCGCGAGCAGGAGGTCGAGGTGCTCTGTGACCCGCGGGTCGCCGCGGCGCTGCGCCGCGAGGGCGTCACGCTGCGGTCGTTCTCTGACATCGCGTCAGCGGGCTTTGGGGCCCGCTAACATTCCGCCGCTCATGGACCACGGGGGATTCACGATCTGGCTCACCGGCCTGCCGCGCTCGGGCAAGAGCACGGTCGCCGGCCTCGTGGCGGGCCGGCTGCGCGCGCTGGGCGCGGAGCGGATCGAGGTCCTGGACGGGGACATCGTCCGCGAGGAGCTGTGCCGGGGGCTCGGCTTCTCGCGCGAGGACCGGACCGAGAACATCCGCCGCATCCGGATCGTGTCGAAGCTGCTGACACGCAACGGAGTGATCGTGATCGTGGCGGCGATCTCGCCCTACCGCGAGGACCGCGAGCTGGCCCGCGAGGAGATCCAGTCCTTCGTCGAGGTGTGGGCCAAGGCGTCCGTCGACGCCTGCGCCGAGCGCGACTACAAGGGCCTCTACGAGAAGGCGCGGCGCGGCGAGATCGACAACATGACGGGCGTCAACGACCCCTACGAGGAGCCGGAGGACGCGGACCTCGTGCTCGACACCGAGCACGACTCGCCCGAGGCGAGCGCCGAGCAGGTCATGGGGCTGCTGCGCGAGCGCGGGCTGATCGGCGGCTGAGCCGCACGTGCCCCGGGCCTGCCCCGGCTGCTAGCGCCGCTTGTAGACGATCGTCACGCTGCGGCGCAGGGAGCGGCCGCCGACCGTGGTGGTCGCCCGGCCCTTCATCCGCCTCGCCCTGCGCAGCTGCCGGACGTCGCCCTTGGAGAACCTCAGGCTCACGGTGCGGGTCTTCCGCCCCGGGATCCGGAACGTCTTCGCCGTGGCCACCCCTCGGCCGCGCACGACCAGGCTGCCGCGGCACGCCTCGCCCTTGCGCCGGCACTTGACGCGCGCCCTGGCGACACCGTTGCGGCGCACGGTGATGCGCGACGCGGAGCCACGCCGCTTGGGGACGATCGTCACGTTGCGGCGCGAGGCGCCGAACCCGCCGACCGTGGTGGTCGCGCGGCCGCGCAGCCGCTTCGCCCTGCGCAGCCGGCGGACCTCGCGCTTGGAGAACTTCAGCCTCACCGTGCGGGTCTTCCGGCGCGGGATCCGGAACGTCTTCGCAGCCGAGAATCGCTTCGCGCGCAACCGCAGGCGGCCGCGGCAGGTCGCGTCCCTGCGGCGGCACTGGACGCGTACCTTGGCGACACCGTTGCGGCTCACGCTGATCCGGGTCCTCGAAACGCGCGCGGCCGCGATCGTCGACCCGCAGCCCTCGACGCGCACCGGGAACTTCTCGGTGACCACAGCGCCGTTGTGGCCGTTGAAGGTGTAGTCCACCTGCCGTGACTTCGAGTCGGCCGGCGTGTCGCAGAGGTCGAAGAAGTTGTTCAGCAGGCCGTCCTCGCCGCCCTTGATCTTCAGCTCGAAGTAGGACTGCGGCACGTCGGGCACGAAGTCGAACGTGTTCTCCGTGCGCACGCCCGTGATGCGGTTGCGGGCCCTCAGCAGCACCTCGAACCCGCCGCCGCGCAGGTACACGTAGAGCTTGGGCAGGATGCTCCCGATCTCCTGCACGATGTGGACCGGCCCGCTCAGCTCGAACGGCAGTATCGGCGTGATCACGCGCGCGCTGCCGACCAGCGACTTCGGCGGGCAGGTGCGCGCCTGGGCCTGCGCGTCGCTGCACAGCGCGCCGGGCTCGTTCAGGAACGGGACGTTCGGACGCACGATGTCGGGCAGCAGCACCCGCGCCCGCGAGATCGCCGCCTCGCCGGCCTTCTGCGTCACGATCGCGGTCAGCGGCGGGTGCACGTCCTGGCCGGCGTTCGTCTTGCCGCGCTCGCCCACGATCATGTAGAGGGCCGGGTCGAACGGAAGCTTGTCGCAGCCCGTCGCCTGGAGCTGCATGCTCGAGCTGGTGCTCTGTCCGCTCGCGGACGTGAAGATGCCCATCAACGTGCGCGGGTCACAGCCGGTCGGGTTGAGGAAGAAGCCCTCCCGGTCGACCGTGATCTCGATCTGGCGGATCGGCAGCGGGACGCCCTCGAGCATCGTCGGGATGCCGTCGCTGATCCGCTGGCCGCCACGGTAGGCCCCGTCGAGGATCACGTCCACGCCGGTGTCCGCCTCGCGCAGCAGCAGCCGGTTGATGATCACGACGTCGGGTCCGAGGTCGATCGGGTACTTGCCGCTCGCGTCCGGCACACCGGCCTTCGCCGGCACCGTCGCGACGATGGAGGCCACGTCGCCGGGCACGGCGGGCTCAGCCAGATAGAGCTTGCCCGGCACGGTGAACAGCGAGGCGCTGGACCCGAGCGACGTCTTGATGTTCCCCACGAGGCTCGACTCCGGGCACGTCCCCGCCTGCGCGTTGCCGAGCGTGCACTTCGGGACGCCGGACAGGCTGCCGGCCGCGCCCGGCGGGAGCGACAGCTTCAGCCCGCTGAGCATGTCGCTCGGGTCGGTGCGGCTTATCACGATGTGAGAGCGCGAGTGCGACCCGGCCTGCTCGGGGCTCGCCGAGGCCTCGTCGATGTTGACCTCGAACGGCGTGCCGTTGCAGCCCTGCGGCTGGATCGACGGTGAGCTCGTCCTGGTCGCCCCGTTGTAGCCCGTCAGCGGCGCGCTGCCTGTGTGCACGCCGCAGCCGAGCGGAGTCAGCAACACCGCCCGCTCCGCCGTCCCCATCTTGAGCTTGAAGGATGTGAACGGCGTCTCCGGGTTGTTCAGGAACACGGTCCGGACCTGACCGCTTGGCGAGAGCGTGACGTCCCCGACGAGCTTGACCCGCACGCCCTGGCCCTCGAGCAAAAGGAAGAGCTTCCACGGATTTGACGCCGTCGGCCGTCCGGGGCTGCCCGTCGGGCCGAAGAAGGCCTTGCCGCCGAGCGGCAGTGGCAGGACGGGCGTCTCGACCTCGAGGTCGCCGACATGCGAGCCCTCGGGACACGAGACGGGCTCGTTGTCGAGCTGCTTGTTGGTGGCGGGGTCGACGCCGAACTGCCCGAACGAGCATTCCCTCAGCCCCACGCCGCCGCCGGGCGCCAGGCCCATGCCCGGGGGCAGGTTGGTGTCGGCGTCCTTCAGCTGCGCCTGCCAGATCGCATCGCTCGCGTAGTCCGGGTAGTCGATCGAGATCGTCTGGCGGCCGGACGCGCCGGGACCCACCGGGTCCTTCGAGTTGTCCAGATCGTCAGGATCGCCGGGTTCGACGCTGAGATCCACACCGAACGGCACGCTGTCACACCCGGTGACCGGCAGCGGCACCTCCGCGAACTCCTCGCGCGAGCCGTCCTGCCCACCGCCCTGGCCCTCGTTGGTCGTCCTGATCGTGACGCCGCCCGATGGCGTCAGGCCGGCAGCCGACGCCGTCATCTCGGGGAGGTTCGCAGCGCCCAGAGCGCCCCGGAACCTGACCGAGTAGAGGCCGTCGCTGCTGGTGTCGGGCCGCGCCGGCCGCCCGATTACCGTCACGCTTCCGGCGCCGATCGACGGCAGCGCCTCGAGAGCCGATTGAACTTCCGCGTCGGTCGCGTTGAATGGGATCGGGGCAGTCGTCTCTCCGCGGAAGGTGAGCGTGAACGTCCCCCCGGTTGGGAGGCCGGTGACGTCGATGAACTGGACCTCGTCCGGGACCGAGTAGGAGCGCGCCTCGAGCCGCACCTGCGCGGGAGTCGTGGGGCACGAGGTCGGGTTGACGAAGAAGGGCCGCACGTCGCCGCTGCTCGGCGCCACGGTCTGGGGGACCTGGTTGATCGCCTCCTGGCATGGGACGTAGGCGCACAGCACGATGTCGATGGCGCGCACCTTGCCGGGGTTCCCGCCCAGCTCCTTCGGGATGTTGATCTGATAGCTGTTGACGCCGTAGTCGCCCTCGTCCCCCTCGTAGCGGTCGGCGCCCTGCTGGTTTGGCTCGCTCAGCTCACCGGGGTCGGGGGCCGTGCGCAGGGTGACCGTGTTCGGCAGCGGGCCGGGCGGAATGCCGGGCACCACCTCGGTACCCAACCGGGCGGGCTCCCAGCCGAGCGTCTGGAGATTGAAGACGCTCGTGGTGACTATGAACAGGCTACCGGCCGGGATGGTGTCGGCCACCGCGTGGCCGAGCTGCGTGTTGGCCGGGCACGAGCCGGCCAGCCACAGGTGCGTCGGGCAGGCCGGGACGGCGGTCGGGCTGCCCAGGAAGCCAGGTGGCAGCTTGAGGGTGAAGTCCTTCAGGAACGCCTGGACCTGGGCGGGAGTGCAGCCGTATTCCGTCGCGAGAGGTGGAAGGGGGCCAGTGCCATCGGGGTCAACTGTGCCGGCCGGGAAAAAGATCTCACCACCGCCGGTGTAGTCGCCGCTGGGCGCCGAGCCGAACAACTCGATCTCGTTGGCACTGGTGGCCCTGGTGAACCAGCCGCCGTTCGCGCGGAGGTTGCCAAGCACGCCGATTACGCGGCTCGCCTTGAAGACGAACGTGCCGAGCGGCTGGCCGTGCGGCTCCGCCGTCGTGATTCGGATCGGGCTCGTGCCCAGGCCGGTCACATCGGCGATCTCCGCGCCCTCGCCGCAGAACTGCATGTAGATGTTCGTGTTCGGGTGGCCGCCGGCCTGCGAGTACTCGGGCCCGCCGGGATCCGGGGGGTCGGTCACGGGAGACGCCGGCGCGTAGCGGGTCACGTCGAAGTCCTTGATCTGGATCGAGGTCTCGACCGCCGGCGCCGTCGCGGGCAGGAGCGCGAGCGCGCAGCATGCGAGCAGAAGCTTCCTGAGGAATCGTGCCGTCACCGGTGCCTCACACCTACCTTCTGGCCCTCACGGTGAAGACCCGACTCGTCCTCAACGTCGTCCTCTGGGTCTTCGCTTTCGAAGAGACTCTTGCACGCACGCTGAGCCTGCCCTTGCGCCGGATGAGGCGGCGCGCCGTCCTCGACGCTCTCACGCTGATCGTCCGCCGCTGGCCGGCCTTCAGCGAGAACCGCCTGCTGCCGAGCCGCACGACCCTCCGCGGCCGCCCCTTGCCGAGGCGAATGCGGGCCAGCGACTGCAGCCGTAGCCTGCCCTTTGCTTCCGCGGCACAGAAGACGCGTACCCGGACTCTGCCGGAGCGGGTCATTCTCACTGTACGTCTGGCAGCCGTGCAACGCGTTCCGAGCGCCGCCACCCGCACGTTCTCACAGTCGCCTGCGACGCGGTCGTCCGGGTCGACGGTCACGACGTCGGCGCCGGCGCCGCACTTCACCTCGCCACTCAGGTTGTCATTGGCGTCGATCGTGTCGCCGCCGCTGCCGGTCGTGACGCTCTCGACGTCGTGGTTGATGAAGTCGTTCTCGTTTGCCTGACCGTTCTTGTCCTTGCCGTCCAGCGCAACGGTCACTCCTGCGCTGCGCGAGGAGTAGAGGAT
>JBOGZM010000298.1:0-4099 GCA_050697255.1 Solirubrobacterales bacterium | reverse complement strand
GCCCAGGGAGCAGCGGTGCCCCGGGCCTGCCACGGCTCGCGGTGGACGGCGCCGTAGAGGCAGCCAAGCTCCCGCTCAAGGTGGGAGGGCGGCTCACGCTGCGGGCGCTCGACGCCGTCGCTCGCGGCCTGCGCGGCAGTTAGGCGACACTTCGTCGATTCGCCCGGCTGTATAACGGGCGGCGGTGAGCGCCAACGTTTCAGGTGAGGGCAGGACCGCGGCCTTGCGCGCGCCGGCCGAGGCGCTGCACCTGATCCTGCGCCGTGTCTCCACGGCTCCCGCCGAGCCCGTGCCGCTGCGCGAAGCGCTGGGCCGCATGCTGGCTCAGGACGTGGTCAGCAATGACGACGTGCCCGGATTCGACAACTCTGCGATGGACGGGTTCGCCCTGCGCGCCTCGGACACGGCGGGCGCGACGGAAGCTGCCCCGGCGGACCTGAGCTTGGTGGGAGAGTCGCGGGCCGGCGCGCCCTTCAGCGGTCCGCTCGAGCCGGGCCAGGCCGTGAGGATCTCGACCGGAGCGATGCTGCCCCCCGGGAGCGATGCGGTGTTGCGGGTCGAGGACGCTCACGAGGCGGGCGGCAAAGTAAGCGCCACGCGTCCGCTGGACCCCGGCCGCGAGGTCCGACGCGCGGGGGATGACATCACGGCGGGAGACGTCGTGCTGCGCACCGGAACGCGGGTCGGCGCCGCGGAGCTCGGAGTCGCTGCCTCCACCGGCGCGGCCGAGCTTGCATGCGCTCGCCGCCCCACGGTGGCCGTCGTCGTCACCGGAGACGAGTTGGTGGAGCCCGGCGCACCGCTGCGAGCAGGGGCGATCCGCAACACGAACGGCTACGTGGTCCCCGCCCAGGTCGCCGCCGCGGGCGGGGAGGTGGTGTCCGTGGAGACGGTCGGCGACGACTACGCGGAAACCGTGGCGACCCTGCGGCGGGCGCTGGCCGCCGACGTCGTGGTGTCGACGGGCGGCGTCTCCGTGGGAGCCCACGATCACGTGAAGGCGGCCCTCGCGGAGCTGGGCGTCGAGGAGGTCTTCTGGGGGGTGGCGCTGCGCCCCGGACACCCGACATGGTTCGGCACCGCGGGCCCGGTGTTGGTATTCGGGCTCCCGGGAAACCCGGTGTCGGCGATGGTCACGTTCCACCTCTTCGCACGCCCGGCGCTCGACCGGATGCTGGGGAACCGGCGCGCCCGGCGACGCGCCGCGGCGGTGATCGACACGGACTACAGGAAGCGGCCCGGCCGGGCCCACGTCGTGCGCTGCACCCTCGAGGCCGGCAAGGACGGATGGCACGTCCGGCCCACGAAGGAACAGGGGTCACACGTCTTCACCTCGATGCTCGGTGCCGAGGCGTTCGCGTTTATCGAGGTCGAGCGCGGTGACGTCGCAGCCGGCGAGCTGGTGGAGATCGAGATCCTCTAGCCGCCCGTCTAGCCATAGCGGGCGCCCGTGAGCTCCCGCAGCTTCGACCGGTTGTGCGTCGCCCATACCTTGCGCACGGTCCCCGAGCGGGACCGCATGACGAGTGACTCCGTGGTCGCCTCCACGCCGTCGCGGTAGCGCACGCCCTCCAGCAGGTCACCGTCCGTGACGCCGGTGGCGGCGAAGAACACGTCGTTGCCGGACACCAGGCGCTCCACGTCGAGCACCTCGCCCAGGTCGTATCCGGCATCCATGGCACGGGTGCGCTCTTCGTCGTCACGCGGCCACAACCGCCCGATCAGCCGGCCGCCCATGCACTTGATCGCGGCTGCCGACAGGACGCCCTCGGGCGTGCCTCCGATCCCCCACAGCAGGTCCACGCCGGTGCCCGACGTGACGGCCAGCAGCGCGGCGGAGACGTCGCCGTCGGTGATGAACCGGATGCGCGCGCCGCATTCGCGGACCTGAGCGATGGCGTCGGCGTGACGGTCCCGGTCGAGCATGATGACCATCAGGTCGCTGACGTCGGAGCTGCGGCGCTTCGCGACCTGCTTCAGCGTCTCTCCGAGCGGACGGTCGAGATCAAGGAGGTCCGCGATGTCGGATGCGCCGGCGATCTTCTCCATGTACACGCATGGCCCCGGGTCGAACATCGTGCCGCGTTCGGCCAGCGCCACCACGGACAACGCGCTTGGCTGCCCGAGGGCGGTCAGGCGGGTGCCCTCGAGCGGGTCGACCGCGACGTCGACGTCCGGAGGGCTGCCGTCACCGATCTGCTCGCCGTTGTAGAGCATCGGGGCCTCGTCCTTCTCGCCCTCCCCGATCACGACGATGCCGTCCATCGGGACGGCATGCAGCGTGAAGCGCATCGCGTCGACTGCCGCCTGGTCGGCCGACTCCTTGGCGCCCCGACCGACCCAGCGCGCCGCCGCGAGTGCGGCGGCCTCGGTGACCCGCACCAGCTCGAGCGCGAGGTTGCGGTCCGGCGCGGTCGTGTCGCGCAGGTCGTGCGCGATGACGCTTGCGTCGCGTTCGGCCATTGCGGCGGAGGTTACAGCCGGCGGAGCTAGAAGGTGCCCGGGGGACGACGGGTCACTCCGCCGCGGCGGACCTGGCTGATCGCGCCGCCCGCGACGATCCCGAGCGCGCCCAGCAGGCCCAGGTACCAGCCGATGTCGACCGAGACGAACTCGCGGGTCGCCCCGACCCGGTCGACGACCCCGTTGTAGAGGATCAGTGTCGCGGCGGCGGCGCCCGAGATCATGGTCACCTCACCGGGCGGCCAGGACAGCTCGTGGCCGCGCACCACGATCCAGACGAGGATCCAGGGCGCCATGGCGGCGGCCACCAGCAACAGGTCCATGCCGGGGATGATCAGCGTCGTGAACAGGGAAAACGTGTCGAAGCCCGAGCACGAGTCGATGCGCGCGCCGCACAGGTTCTCGCTCTCGGGAGGGTTCGCGTCCACGCTGAACCAGGGCAGGAACATGCTGATGAACAGCAGCAGCCCGCCGCCGGCCGCGACCACGTCTCCCCTCCCAAGCCTCCGCAAGTTCACGCCGTGACCATATCGGGGCGGCTGCGCGCCGTGCGTGCTCGGCCGCCGAGGGCAACGGGACTCCCAGTGTGAGCTTGATCCGGTTGCTGGTCCGGCGTGTAACGATCGGGTAGGTTCCGCGACTGATCTCTCCGCCCCCCCGAGCGATGAGCGCCCAGCCCCCTGCCCGCGTCGAACGAGACGGCCCTCTGGCCGCGATCGTGATCGACCACCCGCCGCTGAACCTGTTCGGCGAGGCGCTGGTACGGGCGGTGAGCGACGCGATCGACTCGGTCGCCTCTTCCGACGCGCGTGCGCTCGTGATCCGGGCGGAGGGCGACGTGTTCACCGGCGGCGCGGACGTGAGCGAGTTCCAGGGCCTGTCGGCGCAGGACAGCTCGCAGGTGTTCGACGTCGGCCTCGAGATGATCCACAGGCTGGAGGCGCTGCCGATCCCGACGCTGTCTGCCGTTCATGCCCTGTGCCTTACCGCTGGGTTGGAGCTCTCGCTCGGCTGCGACATGCTCTGGGCCGCCGAGTCGGCGCGGTTCGGGCTCGTGGAGGCGGTGGTCGGCCTGACGCCCGGCTGGGGCGGCACGCAGCGACTCGCGGAGCGCGCCGGGCCCGCGCGGGCGCGTGAGTTCGTGATGTCCGCCCGGCTGTACGACGCGGCGACGCTCGAGCGCTGGAACGTCATCAACCGGGTGCTCTCCGACGACGAGGTGGTCGAGAAGGCCCTGCGCTTCGCCCACCAGCTCGCCGAGGGACCGACCAGAGCCCACGCCGCGACGAAGGAGATCGTGCGCGGCGTGCGGGAGGGCGGGGTCGGCGAGGCCGACCGGCGCACCCCCGAGCAGTTCGGCCCGCTGTTCGCCACCGAGGACCTGCGGGCGGCTGTTCGGTCGTTTCTCGAGCACGGTCCCGGCAAAGCGACCTTCAAGGGCCGTTAGCGAGGACGACGTGAGTGGCCCGGCGACCATCGGCGACCGGCACGCAGGCGGCCCGACGGCGGCCGCGGCGATCGCAGGACGCCTGCAGGAGGTTCGCGCCCGCACGCTGCTCTTGATCGAAAGCCTGTCCGACGACGCCCTGAATGAGGTGCACGACCCTCTGATGAGCCCGATCGCATGGGACCTCGG
>JBOGZM010000297.1:0-6701 GCA_050697255.1 Solirubrobacterales bacterium | reverse complement strand
GCCCAGAGCGTGCCCGTTGATGGCGGCCAGCGTGGGGAACGGGAACCGCTCGACCGCCTCGATGGCGCGGCTGAACGGGTGCGCGACGAGTCGCTCGGCCTCCTCCGCGAACACCTCGTCGGGGATGTCGCCGATGTCGTATCCCGCGGAGAACATCCCCTCGGAGCCCGTGATGACCACGCAGCGCGTCTCGATGCCGTCGTCCAGCTCCTCCATCGCCGTCGCGACGGCGTCGAGGATCTCGTGGTCGAGCGCGTTGCGCTTCTGGGGGTTGCGGATCGTGAGCCGCGCGACCGCCTCGGCGGGCCGGTCGAGCACGAGCTTGCCGGAGGCGAGTTCGGTTTCGGTGCTACTCAAGGACGACCAACGTATCGCCCTCGCTGACCGCCTGACCCTCCTGGACCGGGATCTCCTTGACCGTTCCCGAGTCCTCGGCCTCGACGGGCATCTCCATCTTCATCGACTCGAGGATCACCACGGTGTCCCCCTCGTCGACGCTGTCGCCGGGCGAGACCTCGATCTTCCAGACCGTGCCTGTGATGTGCGCCTCGATGTCGGCCAACGGGACCTCCAGTTCTTTAGAGAGGCGGCCGTGAGGCCGACTCTCGGGATCGCTCGAGCCGGGACGGCGGCAGAATAACCCTCGGTGTCCCCCGAAACGGACAGCTCCGCGGTGGTCCTCGTGATCGCCCGCAACGAGGCGGACCGCATCGCCGAGACGGTGCGCGCCGCGCGCGAGGCGTTCGGGGGCGCGCGGGTGATCGTGGCGGAAGGCGGCTCCGCGGACGACACGGCCGTCGAGGCTGCCCGCGCCGGCGCCGAGCTGTTACGGGTGGGGACGCATGGAGGCAAGGGTGGCTCCGCGACCCTGGCGGCGCAGCGCGCGCTCGCCGCAGGCGGCTCCGACGATCGGATATTCGTGTTCTGCGACGGCGACCTCGGCGGCTCGGCTGCCCGGCTCGGTCCGCTCGCACGCGCGGTCGAGGGCGGAGAGTGCGATCTTGCCGTGGCGGCGTTCGCGACCAGGCGCGGCGGAGGCTTCGGCGTCGCGGTTGGCTTCGCGCGCTGGGCGATCCGATCGCTCACGGGTCTCGAGCTGCGGGCGCCGATCTCAGGGCAGCGCGCGCTGCGTGGCTCGACGCTTCAGCGCCTGCTTCCGTTTGCGGGTGGGTTCGGCATGGAGACCGCGATGACGATCGACGCCGCCCGCGCCGGGATGGTGGTCCGCGAGGTCGAGCTCGACCTCGAGCACCGCGCCACCGGGCGCGACGTGGCCGGGTTTCTCCACCGCGCCCAGCAGTTCGCTGCGTTCCTGCGCGTGTACGTGTCGCGCCGGGTAGGTTCCCGCCGGTGATCCTCGCGATCGACCAGGGGACGACCGGCACCACCTGCCTGGTGTTCGATGGCCAGGCGCGCCTGCGCTCGCGGGCGTACCGCGAGTTTGCGCAGCACTTCCCGCGACCCGGGTGGGTCGAGCACGACGCCGACGAGATCTGGGAGGTGTCGCGGGCGGTTGCCCACGAGGCGCTCGCCTCGGCCGGGATCCCTCCGGCCCAGGTGTCCGCGGTGGGCATCACGAACCAGCGTGAGACCGTCGTACCCTGGGACGCGCGCACCGGCGCTCCGCTGCACCGGGCGATCGTCTGGCAGGACCGCCGCACGGCCGAGCGCTGCGATGAGCTGCGCGAGGGGGGGCTGGAAGCGCTCGTTCGCGAGCGCACCGGCCTGGTCGTCGACCCCTACTTCTCCGGCACGAAGATCGAGTGGCTGCTGCGGTGCGTGCCGGGACTGCGCGAGCGCGCGGACCGGGGAGACGTGCGCTTCGGGACGATCGACGCGTGGCTGTCGCTCAAGCTCACCGGCCGGGAAGTCACGGATTGGACGAACGCTTCGCGCACGATGCTGTTCGACATCCACAAGCTGCGCTGGGACGACGAGCTGTGCGCCGCGCTGGGCGTCCCGCCGGCGGCGCTGCCGGAGCCGGTTCCGTCCGCACAGGTGATCGCGGACACCGACCCCGACGCGTTCATCGGGGTGAGGGCGCCGCTGGCCGGCATGGCAGGCGACCAGCAGGCAGCGCTGTTCGGCCAGGCGGCGCTCGAGCCGGGCCTCGGCAAGAACACCTACGGCACCGGCAGCTTCGTGCTGCAGAACGCGGGCCCGCACCCGCCGCCGGTGCGCCCCGGGCTCCTGACCACGGTGGCCTGGGGCATCCAGAGTCACGCGGACTACGCGCTCGAGGCAAGCGTGTTCGTGACCGGGGCGGCGGTGCAATGGCTGCGCGACGGGCTCGGGATCCTCGAGGAGCCGGGAGAGACGGAGGCGATGGCCCGCTCGTTGGACTCCAACGACGACGTCTACTTCGTGCCGGCGCTGACAGGCCTGGGGTCCCCGCACTGGGATCCCTACGCCCGGGGCACGATCGTCGGCATCACCCGCGGGACGCGACGCGAGCACCTGGCCCGCGCGGCACTCGAGGCAATCGCCTACCAGACCGTCGATGCGGTCGCGGCCATGGAGGCTGCGTCGGGAAAGCGGTTTGCCGAGTTGCGCGCGGACGGCGGCGCGGTCGCCAACGCCTGGCTGATGCAGTTCCAGGCGGACGTGCTGGGCCGGCCGGTGGTGGTGCCGGAGGTGTCCGAGACCACGGCGATGGGGGCGGCGTTCCTGGCCGGGATCGGATCGGGGATGTGGACCCTGTCGGATGTGCGCTCGATCTGGCGTGAGGCCGCCCGCTACGAGCCCCGGATGAGGGACGAGGAGCGGGAGCGGTTGCTGCACCAATGGCGCCTCGCTGTCGAGCGGGCGAAGGGGTGGGCCCGCTGACGGGTGGGGGCCGGGGGCGCGGCCCGCCTGCAGCATGTGTAACCACGGTCCGGGGCGGGGGTAGCAACCCCCATCGATGAAGCCTCAGGTCTACATCGACCCGCGCCCCGCGGAGTTCTTCGACAAGTACCACGAGCGGGTCCGCTCCGGGCCGCCCGATGGGGCCTACCGCCTGGTGCGGCTGGTGCTCACGGGCCCGATCCTGGCGGGCTACCGCTTCCGCGCCATCGACAGCCAGAACGTGCCCGACCGCGGGCCGGTGCTGCTCGCCCCGAACCACTTCAGCTTCTGGGACCACTTCTTCGTCGCGGTCCTGCTGCGCCGCGAGGTCCACTTCATGGCCAAGTCGCAGCTCTTCGAGCCGGCGCTGCTCGCCTCGTTCATCAACCACGGAGGCGTGTTCCCGGTCCGGCGCGGGCAGCGCGACCAGGAGGCCTTCGTCACCGCGCACACGATCTTCGACCGGGGCGGCATCGTGCTGATGTACGCGGAGGGTGGGCGCTCGCGCAGCAAGGAGCTCGGTCAGCCCAAGCCCGGCCTCGGAAAGCTGGCGCTCGAGGGCGGCGTCCCGGTGGTGCCGATCGCGATCCACGGCTCCGAGCGAGTGCGTGAGGCCAAGCGAGGGGTGCTGCCGAAGGTCACCGTGCACTACGGAGAGCCGCTGCGGTTCGGGCAGGTGGATCACCCGACCCGCGAGCAGTCTCAGGAGGTCGCCGACCAGGTCTTCGACCGCGTGCGCGTGATGCACGAGGCGCTCACCAGGCAGGGCCGCCGCGGGGTGCTCGAGCGCCTGCGGCAGGAGCGCCGCCAGGGCGCTCCGGTCACGGGCTGAGCAGCAGCGTACGGACGGTCCGGATCACCTCGGCCGGCTGCTCGGCCAGCCGCCGGTGAGTGATGCGCAGCACGCGATAGCCGGCGAGCTGCAGGGTCGCGTCACGCTCCCGGTCGCGCTCCAATCCGCGCGTGTGCGATAGAAGGCGTGCCCGTCGAGCTCGACGACGAGTCGCTGGTCGCGCCACACCATGTCGACGTCCAGATCGGCGATGACGACATTCACCCGCGGGGCCGGGAAGGCCGGCGTCGTGGCAAAGGTCGAGGAAGCGGCGCTCGAGCTCCGAGCGGGTCGGGTGTGGTGGGCCGCGATAGTCGTCCAGGAGCGCGCGCATCTTGCCTACGCCACGCCGCGCGCGGCTGCGATCCATGAGCCGTTCCAGGGCGCGGAGGTCGAACAGGTCGCGCCCGCTCGGCTTCGTCCACCGCCCGCCTGAGCTGGTCGGGGAAGACCACATCCGCCAGATCTATCAGGGTCCGCGCCACCGATGTGACGGGGATGTTGTCCTCCACGACCCGATCATCGGGCTGCACGTGACGAGGTAGGTGAAGCCGAATGCCCGATCGGCCATGACGGCTTCTCCCCGACGCCGCGACATCCACGCGCGGTGCAGAGCTCGGCCGGATGCCCCAGAGGGCTGCCGCACTCCGATGGCTCAGCAGCGCAGTCGGACCGCAGGCCAGAACGGCCGCCAGCCAGTGTCCGTGGATTGAGACACGCCGGTGACCAACCGCATACACACCGCGGTAGAGGGGGTGCAGGCGCCCGGTCGCGATCCGCCGCTGAACCGCTCCGCGCCCCAGACCCAGCGCCGCCAGTTGCCGCCGCGCTACGACACCGTTCTGCCGCCCGGCGAGCTCCGCGATCTCCCAGTCGGGTCGCCCATGGCGCCAACCGTGGCAGCCAAACGCGCGCAGGAGTGTGCGGATGCGCGCGGGGGTGTGTCGATCAGGCGTTCTTACGCCGCACAAGGCGGCCACCCCGGCGGAGAACAGCGCGCCCGCGTGCTGCGATCCGACGTGGTTGTGCAGCCGCTCGTCATCGGGTAGGAGGATGACGCCCTGCCCGTCTGCGACCTCGGACACCTCGAGCCCGAGGTAGCGGCTGTAGGCGATCGCCTGCTCGAGTCCCTGGCGTGCGGCTGCGTGGTCCATGCCGGGGGCCTCCTTAGGATTCGGGCCGTGAACGCCACCGAGCCTCCGGCGACCGACCGCTTCGTCGTGCGGCACGCGCAGGGCCGGGATGGCCTCGACATCGCGTACCTGCGCGAGGGGGAGGGCGGCTTCCCGCTCGTGCTGCTGCATGGCTGGCCCGAGACGAAGCGCATCTGGTGGCGTAACGTCGAGCCGCTCGCGGCGACCGGCTTCGAGGTGATCGTGCCGGACCTGCGTGGGTTCGGCGATTCGGGCCTCGCCCCCGACGGCTTCTACGACCCGGCCACGCACGCGGGGGACGTGTACGCGCTCGTCCACGACGTGCTCGGCCACGATCGCTGTGCGACCGCGGGCGGCGACGTCGGCGGCGTCGTGTCCCAGGACCTCGCCCTGCGCTTCGAAGGATTCGTGGTGCGCCAGTGCCTGTTCAACACGGTGCCGCCCATCATCCCGGACGACTACGCGGCCGCAGGCATTCCGCCCGAGGTCCCGCGGGACGTGCGCATGGCCGCCGACTACTTCGTGCGCCAGGGGCGGGAGGCCGACGCGCTTGCCGCGGAGCTCGACACGCCGGAGAAGCGCCGCCGCTACATCGGCCAGTTCTACGGCTCGCGCTTCTGGGCCGCGCCGGGCACCTTCCGACCCGCGGACGTCGACTTCATGACCGAGCCGTTCGCCGACGCCGGCAAGCTGCGCGCCGGCTTCGGCATCTACGAGACGGCGCTCGGGGCACGGCCGGCCGCGGAGGCCCCGCGGCTGTTCGAGCGCAGCTCCGTGCCCACGCTGCTGCTGTACGGGCCCGAGGACCACGTCATACCGCGTGATTTCCCGGCGCGCTGCGAGGTCGCGTTCACAGAGCGGGTCGGGCCCTTCGTGGTGCAGTCCGCCGGCCACTACCTGCAGTGGGAGCGGGCGGACCTGCTGAACCAGAGTCTGGTCTACTTCTTCGCTGACCTGAGGGGGTAGCGATGTCCGTCCAACTGCACGGCAGCACGGCCCTGGTGACCGGTGCGACCGGGGGAATCGGCCAGGCGATAGTGCGCGCGCTGCACGCGCGTGGCGCAACCGTGCTCGCCAGCGGGCGCAAGCGCGAGGTGCTGGAGGAGCTCGCTCGCGAGGTCGACCGAGTGGAGCCGGTCGTCGCTGACCTGTCCGATGCAGCTCAGGTCGCGGCCCTGGTCTTCGGGCGGCGGGTCGACGTGCTGGTCGCGAATGCGGCACTGCCCGCCTCGGGGCGGCTCGAGAGCTTCAGCGCGGAGGAGATCGATCGCGCGCTGGACGTCAACCTGCGCGCGCCGATGCACCTTGCCCGCGCACTGCTGCCGGGCATGAGGGAGCGTGGATCCGGTCATCTCGTGTTCATCTCGTCGCTGTCGGGGAAGATGGCGAGCGCGGGCGCCTCCGTGTACAACGCGACCAAATTCGGCCTGCGCGGGTTCGGCTTCGCGCTGAGTGAGGACCTGCGCGGCACGGGCGTGGGGGCTACCACGGTGTTCCCGGGCTTTATCCGCGAGGCGGGGATGCTCGCTGACAGCGGCGCGAGACTGCCCCGCGGCGTCGGGACCCGTACCCCCGACGACGTGGCGCGGGGGGTCATTAAAGGCATCGAGAAGGGGCGCGCGGAGGTCGACGTCGCCCCCTTTTCGCTGGCCTATGGAGCGCGCCTGTTCGGGCTCGCGCCCGGGCTGACCGCGGCGATCAGCCGGCGGCTCGGTTCAGACCCTCTGGCCGAGGCGATCGCCAAGGGTCAGGGCGACAAGCGCTAGCTCCGCTCTCAAGCGGCTCGGTCCCAGAGCCGCTACGGTCCCGCCCCGACCGGCTCGCGCGCGAACTCCGCGATCAGCTGCGCCAGTCGCTCCGGCTGATCCTCCGGGACGAAGGTGTACGAG
>JBOGZM010000296.1:0-4612 GCA_050697255.1 Solirubrobacterales bacterium | reverse complement strand
TGTCCGGCAGCTCCACGGCGGCGGGCGCCACCGGCACCGCCGGCGCGACCGCCGCTCCCTGACGCGGGCTGCGGCCGGCTCAAATGCCGTAGCGGAAGCTGCGAAACGGGCGCTGCAGGATTCCCTCGTCGCCGACCCGGGTGGCAGACGGCGCCTCGTCGAGCGTCGTCGCGAGCATTCTGAGCAGCACGCCGCGGGTCGGGTTGCGGCCGGGCGGGTATTCCGTGTCGGGGTCCTCGTAGGAGTAGGGCTCAGGCAGGAGGACCACCCGCCCGAACAGCTGGCGCGGTGGACTGCCGGGATCCCGCAGCCGGGTCGTGAACGCGTACTGGTAGCCCTCGACCTCGTTCACCCGCGCCCTCCCCTCGAATTGGAGGCGGAAGTTCTCGTACCGGCGCGAATCGGCTCGCTGGAGGTCGGTGGCGATCAGGGGCAGGTAGCTGGCCAGCGCTCCCGGCCGTTGCTCCATCGGGAAGGGTGAGACCGTGAAGCGCGCGACCAGCACGCCGTCCTTGGTGCGCTCGGCCTGCACGTAGGCCCCGGCCGGCGTGAAGAGCTTCAGCCTGCTGGAGCGATCGAAGTGGAACTCGAGCGGCTCCAGCCCCCGCGCGCGGGCGTCCGCCTCCGTCTGCACGTAGCTCTCGACCGATGCCTCCTTGGAGACCAACAGGACGGCGATCAGCGCCACGAGCGCCAGCACGGCGAGCCCGAGCACGACTCGCCCTCCGCGCCCGATCGCCCGCCACCGCGGCCGCAGGAGCTCCGGAAGGGAGGGGCCGTAGTCGGGTTCCGGCTGGGTGGCTCCCGGCCCGGGCTGGGTCAAAGCTTCACGACCACGATCACTGCGGAGATCAGCACGCAGATCAGGACCGCGATCTGCACCGCGATCCAGAAGCGGGGCATGGGCTGGCGCTCCATCGGCGTTTCAATCTAGCGGCTATGATCCCCGCGCTCCTGGGTCAGATCCTTTGAGGAGGGGAGATGTTCTCTCGCATCGTGGTTGGGACGGACGGGTCCGAGACCGCCAAGCAGGCGGTGCGCGAGGCAACCCAGCTCGCCAAGCAGACCGGCGCGACGCTCTACGTGGTGAGCGCGTTCGACCCCGTGCCGCAGTCGCGCCTGCGCGAGGAGCGGCTCGAGGCCCCGAGCGACATCGAGCACACCGTCGGCCCGAACGAGGACGTCGACGCGACGCTGGCCGAGGCGGCGCAGCAGGTCGAGGGCGCCGGGGTCGCGGTGCAGACCGTGGCGCGCCAGGGCGAGCCGGCGGACGCGATCCTGGACGTCGCCGAGGAACACAACGCGGACCTGATCGTGGTCGGCAACAAGGGCATGACGGGCGCGAAGCGCTTCCTGCTCGGAAGCGTCCCGAACAAGGTGTCCCACCACGCGCCCTCCTCGGTCCTGATCGTGCGGACGACCTGACCCGTCCGGGGCGGCCGGCGCTAGCCGAGCGGAGCGGTCGCCGTTCCGGCGCTCAGCAGGCCGTACCCGTACGTCATGTCGTAGCCGGGCGGCCCCAGGTCGCGCGCCGTGGACTGGATGCGCTGCTGGATCGCGCCCGGCGAGGGATCCGGGCCCAGCACGCCTGTGCCGATGATCAGGGCCGCCGTGCCGCTCACGTGCGGGACCGCCATCGAGGTGCCCTCGTAGCCGCTCGGCAGGCCGAAGCGGCGTGGGCTCGTGCCGCGGAAGGTGTACTGGTACACGTCCCGGCCCGGGTCTTCCAGCGGCTTGCAGTTCGGATCCGCGTCGACGAACGCGTCCGCGCCTCCGCCGGGTGCCACCACGGACAGGCTCGGCCCGGTGTTCGAGTAGTCGGCCACGCAGCCGTGCTCGGTCGTGGCGCCCACGGCGACCACGTTCTTCGCGCGCGCCGGATACGCGACCCGTGTTTCCTCGGTGTTCCCGGCCGCGGCCACCAGTACGGCGCCCTTGCGGTGCGCGAACCGGACGGCCGACAGGACGTCGGGGATCTGCGGGGCGGTGAGGCCGATGTCGAACTCGAAGCTCATGTTGATCACGCGGGCTCCACGCCGCGCCGCCAGCCGGATCCCGCGCGCGATCGTGGCGACGTCGCCCTTGCCCTCGTAGTCGAGCACCCTGATGGGCATGATCCGGGCCCGGTAGGCGACGCCCGCGAGCCCGATGCCGTTGTTCGTGCTCTGTGCGATCACGCCGGCGACGAAGGTCCCGTGGCCGTTGCGGTCGTACGGGAGGGAGTTGTTGCGCACGAAGTCGTAGCCACGGACGAAGCGGCTGCGGTCCAGGTCCGGGGCCTTCACATAACGCCGGTCCGGAGACGTGCGGTAGGCCACGCCGGTGTCGAGCACCGCGACGATGACGCCGCCGCCGCCGGGGTTGCGGGCCGCGATCGCGTTGTCCCAGGCGGTCTGGACACCGATGCCGAACGGTCCGGCGAAGTTCCATTGCAGGGCGGCCCAGCCGGCCACGCCGCCGCGACCGGGGTCGTTCGGCGTAAAGGCGCTGGCGCGGGCGACGTAGTTCGGCACCGCGTGAACGACGCGCGGATCCGCGGTCAGCTTCGCCGCCGCGTCCGCGGCGTCGCCCCGTGACGCCTCGACGCGCTGGGTGCGTCCGTCGACTGCCTCGAGAAGGCGTACCCCCGCATCACGCCGCGCGGCGTCGCGGTCGGCGCCGGTCGTGCCCACGCGGTACTTCACGATCAGCTCTCCGGGGTGATGGGGCGCGGCCTCAGCCGGGCCTGCGAGTGTGCATGCCACAAGGGCGGCAACCGCCGCCACGAAACCAAGATGGATCCGCCTGAACACGTAACTCCCGGAGAGATTCGATACTACAAGCCGCACGTTTGCTCTAAACGCTGCCCACACGCGAAGTATCGGTCATGACACCCCCAATGCGACCAGTATCCGCCACCGGCAGGGAGTGCGCCACCCAAATTGGAGCCATTCGATGAAGGCATGCGTCACAGGGGCCACCGGGTTCGTGGGCGCGCACGTGGCCGCCCTGCTGGTGGGCCGCGGCGACGAGGTGCGGGTCACGGTCCGCGACCGCCGGCGCCTGCGGGCCCTCGAGGGCCTCGACGTGGAGGTCGTGGACGCGGACGTGCTCGACCCGCGCGCGATGCGCCGGGCCGTGAAGGGCTGCGACGTGCTGTTCCATACGGCGGGCGTCGTCGCCTCACGCCCCCACAACAAGGTGTGGCGCGCGAACGCGATCGCGCCGCGGATCGCGGTCGAGGAGGCGGCCCGCGCGGACCTCGGGCGGGTGGTGGTCACGTCGAGCGTGGCCTCGATCGGGCCGGCGCCGCCCGACAGGGCTGCCAACGAGCGCAATTCGTACCCGCCCGGCGGCACCGGGCTGCTGTACACCGACTCCAAGCACGAGGGGGAGATGGCCGCCCTGGGCGCCGCCGAGCGGCTCGGTATCGACGTCGTGCCGGTCTGCCCCTCCTACGTGCTGGGGCCGGCTTTCAACCGCGGCGTCCCGGGGGAGACCTCGACCCGGATCGTCGCCAACTACATGCGCGGCCGCCTGCCCGCGGTGGTCGACGCCTACACGAACATCGTCGACGTCGAGGACGTGGCGCGGGGCCACCTGCTCGCGGCCGACAGGGGGAGGGCGGGCGAGCGCTACATCCTGGGCGGCGAGAACCTGCGCTGGTCCGACGTCGTGGACCGTATCGCCCGCATCTCGGGGGTGCGCCATCCGCTGATCGTGCTGCCGCCCGAGGTGGTCGGGGTCGCCGACGCCCTGAAGCGCGCGCACGTGCCCCTCGGGATCGTGGAGGGCATCCGGCTGATGGCACCGGACTGGCGCTATTCGTCCGCGCGCGCGCGGCGCGAGTTGGGGTACCGCCCCCGCGGCGCGAACGCCACGCTGCGCCGAACCGTGGCCTGGTGCACCGAGCTGATCGAGGACGACCGCCTCGCCGCCCCCAGCAGCAGGTCCTTCGACGTCATGACCGCGGGGGTGCGGATGGCCGACAGGCTCGGGCTGCTGGCGCCGCTGCGGGCGGCGGGCCAGATGGCGGGGCGCAGGACCGTCCTCTAGACCTCCGGTCGATCGGTGGACCGCTTCTTCCCCCGCGACGAGTACTACATGCGGCTCGCGCTGCGCGAGGCCGAGCGCGCGGCGGAGCACGACGACGTCCCGATCGGCGCCGTGATCGTGCGCGACGGAGAGGTGTTGGCCGCGGCCTGCAACGAGCGCGAGCTCCGCAGCGATCCGACGGCCCACGCCGAGGTCCTCGTGCTGCGTGACGCGGGTCAGAAGCTCGGCGGATGGCGGATCCCGGACTCGGTCCTGTACGTGACGATCGAGCCGTGCGCGATGTGCGCGGGCGCGATCGTGTGGGCGAGGGTGCCGCGCGTGGTCTACGGCGCGCCGGACGCGAAGGCAGGCGCGGCCGGCAGCGTGCTGAACGTCCTGGCCGAGCCGCGCCTGAACTGGCGCCCCGAGGTGGCCGGCGGGCTGCTCGCCGAGGAATGCGCGGCGCTGATGGCGGGCTTCTTCGGGCCTCGGCGCTAGCAGCCGGGGGCCGGGTGCGGGCCGCGCGGGCGCCGCGCGGGCCGCCGCTAAGGTTCCCTCCCGACATCTCGGAGGGGTGCCGGAGCGGTTGAACGGGGCG
>JBOGZM010000295.1:0-2170 GCA_050697255.1 Solirubrobacterales bacterium | reverse complement strand
CGGGCAACCCGCTCGCGACCGCGGCCGGGCTCGCAACCCTGCGCCTGCTCGACGCGACCGCCTACGATCAGCTCGGGCGGGTTACGGAGCGGCTTGCGGCCGGCCTCGAGCAGGCCGCCGCAGCAGCGGGAGTGCCGGTGCAGGTCCCGCGCGCAACCGGGCTCCTGACCGTGTTCTTCTCCGAGCGCCCGGTGCGCGACTACGACGGCGCGCGGGCGGCCGATCCCGCCGCCTTCGCGGTCTTCTTCAACGAGATGCTCGCCCGGGGCGTGTACCTCCCGCCCTCTCCGTTCGAGGCCTGGTTCCCGTCCCTGGCTCACGGCGATGGGCACATCGACCGTACGGTCGAGGCATCAGCCGCCGCGTTCGAGGCGGTGGCGCGGGCGTGACGCAGACGATGAGGACGGAGCAGACGCTCGAGCGCCTGCGGGCGCTGCTCGCGCGTGAAGGCGAGGCGATCGCGCCCGCGCTTGCCGCTCCCGGCGCGGAGGAGGTGATCGGACCGCTCGCATCCGCATGTGCGGCCGGGCGCGACGAGGCGCCGGAGCTGGCCCTCGTGCTGGAGAGCGTCCTCGAGGGTTACCTGCTGCACTACGGTCGCGCACGGCTCGTGGACACCGATGACGAGGACCTCCGGTTGCTCTCGGGCGACCACCTCTACGCGCTCGGCCTGAGCCGGCTCGCCCGCCTGGGGGACCTCGGGGCGGTGGCTGCGCTCGCCGACCTGATCACCCTCTGCGCACGCGCGCATGCGGACGCGGGCGCGAATGGAACGCCGGGAGGAGGGCCGGCGGCGCTCTGGCTGTTGACGGCGCTGGCCGTCGGAGGGGGCCGCTGGCCCGAGTACGAGCCTTTGCTCGAGGCCGCCCGGGCCGGCCGCGCCGACCCGCAGGAGCTGCTCTCGGAAGGCCGCCGGCGCGCCGCGCGGCTCGGCGTCGAGCTTGAAGCGCAAGCCGCCTTGATAGCGTTTGACCGCGCGGTCGCAGACCGCCCCCACGCCTAGTAACAGCGGCAACTTTTCGCGCTATGGCTGACCACACGGAGACGGAGCGGCGAGCCGGCATGGCCGGGGGCGACGGCGTTTCCGCGCGAGACGGGGCAGGCGCGGAGGGCGCGCCGCGCCTCGCCAAGGTGAAGCCGCCGGGCTACTTCGAGGGTGAGACGATGACCCGCCGGGCCCTGTTCACCGGCGGCGCGGTGGCCGCGGGCGGCATCGCCGGGGCCGCGATCGTGCTGCCGTCGATCGGCTTCGCGCTCGGGCCGGTGTTCGAGGAGGAGGACTTTCCCTGGCAGAGCGTGGGCTCGCCCGACAACTTCGTGGAGGACGACTACACGCCGGTCACGTTCTCGATGGTGACCGACGTCGGTGAGGCCGGCAAGACTCTCGCATACGTCCGCAGGCGCAACCCGAACGTGGACACGGACATCCAGGGCGAGTTCGTCGCGATCTCGACCCGCTGCGCGCACCTCGGCTGTCCGGTGCGCTGGGTGAGTCCGGCGGAGCGTTTCGTGTGTCCCTGCCACGGCGGCGTGTACGACGCCCGCGGCCAGGTCGAGGGAGGGCCGCCGGTGCGACCGCTGGACCGGTTCAAGACGCGGGTGCAGAACGGGCAGGTCCAGATCGGCCCCCGCTACAGCGTCAACTCGGACCTGAAGCGCTTCTCCGCACGTGATCCCGGCCAGCCGATCGACGGCCTGTGGAAGTACCTGTACCCGAAGCGCTTCTCCGTCCCGTCCGTTTAGATGACTGCTTCCACGACCACGCACGCACGGCTCTAGTCCATGGCGCTCAGGATCCCCAAGCCCCCTCTGCCCGGCCGCCGCAAGCCGCCGCCTCCGAGCGACCCGCGCGAAACCGGCGAGGTGGCGCTGAAGGACCAGGCGGCGGAGGTCGGCGCCGGTGTCGTCGGCTGGGTCGACGAGCGCACGGGCGCCGCCGGCTTCACGAAGGCACTGCTGTTCCGGAAGGTCCCGAAGGGGACGAACTGGTTCTACACGCTCGGCTCCGCGACGTTGTTCGCGTTCCTCTCGCAGGCGGTCACCGGGGTGTTCCTGGCGATGTACTACGACCCGAATCCAGATCGGGCCTACGACAGCGTGCAGCACATCACCAACGACGTCTTCCTCGGCGACCTGGTGCGCGGCATGCACCGCTGGGGCGCGACGGTGA
>JBOGZM010000294.1:0-2348 GCA_050697255.1 Solirubrobacterales bacterium | reverse complement strand
ACGACCGGGTCGAGCTTGCCCTCGGAGGCGAGCTTGGTCAGGTTGCGGCCGAACTGGTCGAGCAGCTTCGAGGACTTCTTGCCCTCGGGGCCACCGGCTCCCTGCTGGCGGCGGCTGCCGGGGCCGGACAGCATCCGGATGACCTCGTTGCGGATCTTCTCGGAGTCGGCGTCGAAGTCGAGCAGGATGCGCGCCGCCACGCCCTCGTTCTCCCGCACCAGCCCCAGGAGGATGTGCTCGGTGCCGATGTAGTTGTGGCCCAGGCTCAGCGCCTCGCGCAAAGCCAGCTCGAGCACCTTCTTGGCGCGCGGCGTGAACGGGATCTGGCCGGACGTGACCTCCTCACCGGAGCCCACGATGCGCACGACCTGGGCGCGCACGCGCTCGACGGTGATGTCCAGGGACTCGAGGACCCGTGCGGCCAGGCCCTCCTCCTCGCGGAGCAATCCCAGGAGGATGTGCTCGGTGCCGATGTAGTTGTGCTTGAGCTGCCGCGCCTCTTCCTGAGCAAGGACGACGACCTGGCGGGCTCTCTCTGTGAATCTCTCGAACACGTCAGCTACCTGCTTCCAAAACCCCTGTCGAGTTCGACCGTTGCGAGGTTACGCCTCGCCCGCCTTCGGGACCTGTTGCCTTTCTTTTTCGGCAGATACTTCCCGCTAGATCAGTCCCCCGACCGAATTCGTGCGCCGGGTGGTCATTGTAACAACGGGCTTGGACCCGCCTTTCGGCTCCAACTCCACCGTCTGATGCGGTTTTAGCAGCGTTTTGTAAGAGTTCTGAAACTGCCTGCAAGCGGCGGGGTCAACGTTGGCGCAGCGCCGGAAACAGGACCACCTCGCGGATCGAGTGCCGCCCGCTGAGAATCATCAACAACCGGTCGATGCCGAGTCCTAGACCACCGGTGGGCGGCATGCCCTGCTCCAACGCGCGCAGGAAGTCCTCATCGAACGGCTGGGCCTCCTCGTCGCCGGCCGCCCGCAGCCGCGCCTGCTGCTCGAAGCGCAGCCGCTGCTCGTCAGGGTCGTTCAGCTCGCTGAACGCGTTCGCGACCTCGATCCCGCCGATGAACCCCTCGAAGCGCTCGACCAGGCCGGGCTGCGACCGGTGCGGCTTGGCGAACGGGGACAGCTCCGTCGGGTAGTCGAGCAGGAAGGTGGGCTGCACGAGCTTCGGCTCCACCCGCTTTGAGAGCAGCTCGTCGACGAGCTTGCCCCAGCCGGTGCCGGGCTCGGGGTTCGAGTCGATGCCGGCGTCTCGCATCGCCGACAGCAGAGAGTCCCTGTCCGTGTGCTCGGCGATGTCGACGCCGGTCTCGTCGCGGATCGCATCGCGCAGCGAGATCCGCCGCCACGGCGGCGTGAGGTCGATCGTCTCCCCATCGCGGTCGACCAGGAGGGTGCCAACCGTCTCGCGCGCGACGTGCGCCACCAGCTCCTCGGCCATCGCGGCCACGTCCATGTAGTCCGCGTAGGCCTCGTAGGTCTCCAGCATCGTGAACTCCGGGTTGTGCTTGTGGGAGACCCCCTCGTTGCGGAAGTCCTTGCCGAGCTCGTAGACCTTCTCGAGGCCGCCGACGATCAGCCGCTTCAGGTACAGCTCCGTCGCGATCCGCAGATAGAGGGTGCGGTCGAGCGCGTTGTGGTGCGTCGTGAAGGGCCGGGCGAGCGCGCCGCCGTACAGCGGCTGGAGCACCGGGGTCTCGACCTCGAGGAACCCGCGCTCGTCGAGGAAGCGCCGGACCTCGCTCACTATCCGGGTGCGCAGGACGAACAGCTCGCGGGCCTCCTCGTTCGCGATCAGGTCCAGCTCGCGGTGGCGGTAGCGCTGTTCGACGTCCGCCAGCCCGTGGTACTTGTCGGGCGGCGGGCGCACGGACTTCGCCAGCAGCGTCCAGGCGTCGGCACGCAGCGACAGCTCGCCGCGCCGGGTCCGGAAGGGGGCCCCCTCGACGCCGATCACGTCGCCGAGGTCCAGCCCGACGAGCCGCTCGTAGTCGTCGCCCAGCACGTCCTTGCGGGCGTGGAGCTGGATCCGCCCGGAGCGGTCCGTGAGGTCGAGGAATGCGGCCTTACCATGGCCGCGCCGGCCGGTCAGGCGACCGGCGACCCGGAACTGCTCCTCGGCCTCCTCGCCGTCGGCGAGGCCGGCGTGACGCGCGAGCACGTCGGACACGGGGACACGCCCGGGGAAGCTCGGGGGGAAGGGGTCTATCTGCGCGGAGCGCAGCTCCTCGAGCTTGCGCCGCCGCTCCTCGATCAGCGCGGCCTCGCCGCCCTCCTCAAGGGGCTGTCGGTCGGAGGCGCCCACGGGCACGGAAGCGTACCGGCGAGGCGGGCCGGCTCTTC
>JBOGZM010000293.1:0-2800 GCA_050697255.1 Solirubrobacterales bacterium | reverse complement strand
TCTCGGACGACTACGCGTACTTCTCCTCCTACTCGTCCTCGTGGCTGGACCATGCGCGCGCATACGTCGAGATGGCGGTCGCGCGGTTCGGCCTGGGTGCGGGCAGCCGCGTGGTCGAGATCGCGTCGAACGACGGGTACCTGCTCCAGTTCTTCGTCGAGCGCGGGGTGCCGTCGCTCGGGATCGAGCCCGCCGCCAACGTGGCCGCGGCCGCGGCAAAGCGCGGGGTCCAGACGCTGGTGCGCTTCTTCGGCACCGAGACTGCGCGTGAGGTCGCGGCCGGGCAGCGCGCCGATCTAGTGATCGGCAACAACGTGCTCGCGCACGTCCCGGACCTGAACGACTTCGTGGCGGGCGTCAAAGAGCTGCTGGCGCCGGACGGCACGGTCACGATGGAGTTCCCGCACCTGCTGCGGCTGATCGAGAACCGCGAGTGGGACACGATCTACCACGAGCACTTCTCGTATTTCTCGTGGACGTGCGTGCGGCGCGTGTTCGCGGCGCACGGTCTGCGGCTCCACGACGTCGAGGAGATCCCGACTCACGGCGGCTCGCTGCGAATCTACGGCTGCCACGCCGACGCCGACCGCCCGGATTCCGCGGCGGTCGCGGACCTCGAGCGGCGCGAGCGCCAGGCGGGCCTGGACCGGCTGGAGACGTATCTGTCCTTCGAGCCGCGCGTGCGGGAGCACAAGTGGGCGATCGTCGAGTTCCTGGTGGCCGAGCGCCGGGCCGGGCGCAGGATCGCCGCCTACGGCGCGCCGGCGAAGGGCAACACGCTGCTGAACTACTGCGGCGTGCGCACCGACCTGATCGAGTTCACGGCTGACATGAACCCCGCCAAGCAGGGTCGTTTCCTGCCCGGCACGCACATTCCCATCCTTACGCCGGAGCGCATCCGCGAGGAGCGTCCCGACCTGGTCCTGATCCTGCCATGGAACATCCGCGCCGAGATCGCGGAGCAGCTCTCGTTCGTGCGCGAGTGGGGCGGCCGGCTGGCGGTCCCGGCGCCCGCGGTCGGCGTGCTCGAATGAGGCTCGAGCCGACGCCGCTGCCCGGCGCCTACGTCGTGAAGCTGGAGCGGCTCGAGGACGAGCGCGGATGGTTCACGCGCACGTTCGACCCGGAACCGCTGCGCGCGGCCGGCATCGAACCCACCAACGTGCAGAGCAGCGTGTCGTTCAACACGCGGGCCGGGACCCTGCGCGGCATGCACTACCAGGAGGCGCCGCACGCCGAGGACAAGCTCGTGCGATGCACCCGCGGGGCGATCTACGACGTGATCGTGGACCTGCGACCCGACTCGCCCGCCTTCTGCCGCTGGTTCGGCATCGAGCTGACGCCCGACAACGGCCTCGAGCTGCTGGTCCCGAAGGGCTGCGCGCACGGGTTCCAGACGCTCGCCGACGGGGCCGAGGTCCACTACCAGATGTCGTACCCGTTCGTGCCCGGCGCGGCCCGCGGCGTGCGCTGGGACGACCCGGCGTTCGGGATCGAGTGGCCGCCGGTCGAGCGGCGCGTGATCTCAGAGCGCGACGCCGCGTATCCAGACTTCCGGCCGTGAGCCGGGTCCTGGTCACGGGTGCGACCGGGTTCATCGGCTCGCACGCGCTGCGCGCGCTGGAGGAGCGCGGCCACGAGGTGGATGCCGTCACGGCTGACCTCCTCGACCCTGGGACTGCCGAGGAGATCATTCGGGCGGCCCGGCCCACGCATCTGCTTCATCTGGCCTGGTATGCGGTGCCGGGCAAGTTCTGGACGGCTCCCGAGAACGAGGCATGGGTGGAGGCGACGCTGCGCCTCCTGCGCGACTTCTACGCCGCGGGCGGCGAGCGCGCGGTGGGCGCGGGAACCTGCGCCGAGTACGACTGGACCAGTGGCGGGCTCCTGTCGGAGACGGACACTCCGCTGCGACCCGCGACGCTCTACGGAAGGGCGAAGGCGGAGACGTTCACGGCCGCTTCCGAGCTGGGTGAGCTGGCCTGGGGCCGGATCTTCTTCCTGTACGGACCGCGCGAGCATCCCGACCGGCTGGTTTCGTCCGTTGCGCGCCGGCTCCTGGCAGGCGAGGAGGCCCAGACCTCTGCGGGGACTCAGGTGCGGGACTTCATGCACGTCGCGGACGTCGCGGCCGCGTTCGCTGCGCTGGTCGACTCGGATGTCACCGGTGCGGTCAACATCGGATCGGGCGAGCCGGTGACGGTCCGCGCCGTTGTAGAGGAGGTGGCGCGGGCGACGGGGCGGCACGACCTGCTGCGCGTGGGGGCGCTGCCGCAACGAGAGGGAGAGCCGGCGGAGCTCGTGGCCGACGTGCGCCGCCTGCGCGACGAGGCCGGCTTCGAGCCGCGCTATGACCTCCGGAGCGGTATCGCGGACACCGTCGCGTGGTGGAGGAGGGCGCAGCGGTGACGACGGGCACCGGATCCGGCACGCGTGCTCGCAGGCTCACCCCGGTGCTGCGCGAGCGGGAGACGGTCAAGCCGCTCGAGCTCTACTTCGACCTCGTCTTCGTGCTCGGGTTTACGCAGTGCACGGCGCTGATGGCCCGGAACCCGAGCTGGGAGGCGGTCGCCCAGGGGATGCTCGTGCTCGCGGTGCTGTGGTGGGCCTGGGCGGGATATGCATGGCTCACGAGCGTCATCGATCCCGAGGAAGGCGCGGTGCGGATTGCGATGTTCGTGGCGATGGCGGCCCTGCTGGTCGTCGCGCTGTGCGTGCCGCAGGCGTTCGGCGGGCGGGCATTCGCCTTCGCGCTCGCCTACGGTGTGGTGCGCGCGGCCCACATCGCCCTGTTCCTGCT
>JBOGZM010000292.1:0-7292 GCA_050697255.1 Solirubrobacterales bacterium | reverse complement strand
GGTCGAAGACAACCTGACGAGGATGCGTCAGCTGGGTCTATGTCCACTATAGGGGCGAGCCCGGCTTCAGCGCCGAGCCGTCGCAAGGAGCTTTGAGCCGCAAGGCGGCGGGATACGCTAAGGCAGGCGCTCTGCCTAGCAAACGACCCGGAGGCCGCTCGCTAGGCTCTACAAAGCCAAACGGGCCGGTAGCTCAGGGGTCAGAGCAGCGGGCTCATAACCCGTAGGTCGATGGTTCGAATCCATCCCGGCCCACTCGCTAGGAACCGATCTGCTCACGCAGCGCGGCAACGTCTGCGCGCAGCGCATCGAGCTCTCGCCGCAGTTGGGCGACCTCGGAGCTGAGCCGATCCGGTCCCTGCTCGGGAGCGGGCGCATCCGCCGGGACGGCCTCCCGCGCGTCGGCACTCTCGTCCTCCAGCAGGTGCGTGTACCGCGCCTCCTTGTGCCCGGGCCTGCGCTCCAGCCACCGCCCGAGCTCGCGCGCGCTGAGCCGCTCGAGCGCGTCCTCGACCGACGCCAGGTCCGAAAACCCGTGCAGGCGCTCGCTGCGCTGCTTCAGCTCTCCCAGCGTCTGGGGGCCGCGCAGCATCAGCACGCACAGCAGCGCCCGCTCGTCCGGCTCCAGGCCGAGCGCGTCGTCCAGCAGGTGCCGGTACTTCGCCGAGCGGCTTCCGTGATAGCTCGCCATCCGGGCCCAACCGCGACGGCCGAGCCGTTGCGCGGCCTCGCGCACGGTCGCCTCGTCATAGTCGACCACCGGGTCGCGGTTCGTGGACTGGCTGCACGCCAGCCTGAGGGAATTGAGGGTCAGCGGATAGGCGTCGGGCGTGGTCTGCTGTTTCTCCAGCAGGCACCCGAGCACCCTGAGCTCGGCAGAGTCAAGTGCCTCCACAGCCGGGGCAGCGTAGCGCCCGGCGTGGCGGTCAGCTCGGTGACATAGGCGCGCCCGCTCGCGAAGATCGCGGTAAGCTGCACGATGCAGGGGGATGAGCACTCCACGGAGGGAAAATGGGCTGGCTACGGTTGGCCGGAAAGCGTCGAGGACGCGGCTGATGAGCACTCGTGTGCTGCTCGGCCTCGCGTCGGCGTGCGCGTCGCTCGCCCTGCTGGTCGCGCCGGCTCGCGCCGCCGATCCCGTGATCGCCGCTGCCGGGGACATCGCCTGCGACACCACGAGCGAGTTCTTCAACGGCGGGCTCGGGACCGAGGGCCACTGCCAGCAGCGTGCAACGTCCGACCTGCTCGTCGCAGGAGGCCTTTCCGCGGTGCTGCCGCTGGGCGACACCCAGTACCACGTCGGGTCGCTGTCCGACTACGAGGCTTCCTTCCATCCCAGCTGGGGGCGGGTCAAGCCGATCATTCGCCCGATACCCGGAAACCACGAGTACAGCACCTCGAACGCGCGCGGCTACTTCGACTACTTCAACGGCCCCGGCAAGCAGAAGGGCCCGGCCGGGGATCGGGACGAGGGCTACTACAGCTTCAATCTCGGCAGCTGGCACCTGATCGGCCTGAACTCCATCTGCGATCAGCTCGACAGGGGGAAAGCCGCCAACGGCTGCGCCGCCGGCTCCCCGCAGGAGAACTGGCTGCGGGCCGACCTCGCGAGCCACCGCACCACGTGCACGCTCGCCTATTTCCACGACCCGCTCTTCAACTCCGGCTTTCGCGGCAACTCCCCTGCGGCGCGGGCGCTCTGGAATGCCCTCTACGAGGGCGGCGCAGATGTCGTGCTCAGCGCCGACGCCCACTCCTACGAGCGCTTCTCACCCCAGGCTCCCGACGGCCGGCTCGATTTGGAGCGAGGCATACGCCAGTTCGTGGTGGGCACCGGCGGGGCGTTCTTCACGGGTTGGAGCAAGCTGAAGCCCAACAGCGAGGTGCGGCAGAATCACACGTTCGGGGTGCTGATGGTGGCGCTGCGCGCGGGGGCCTATGTCTGGCGGTTCGCGCCGGTGACCGGCCAGGCCTTCACGGACTCCGGTTCCGGGGTGTGCCACGGCCGGCCGGCGAGCTTCAAGGCGCCACCGCCCCTCGCGAAGAAAGCTCCGGTGCGCGGTCCCTGCACGATCCGTGGCACCGACGAGGACGACCGCCTGTACGGGACCCGCCGCAGGGACGTGATCTGCGGGCTCGACGGCGATGACGTGATCCGCGGCCTGGCCGGCAACGACGTGCTCCGCGGAGGGGACGGCATCGACCGCATCCGGGGCGGCAAGGGCCGGGACCGCATCTACGGCGGCAGGGGCGATGACCGCCTCTCCGGGCAGAGCGGCAGGGATCGCCTGGTCGGCAACTCGGGCAAGGATCGGCTGCACGGCAGCGCCGGAAACGATTCGCTCTCCTCGCGCGACAGGAGGCAGCTCGACCGGGTCGTGGGCGGCAAGGGCCGCGACCGGGCGAAGGTCGACCGGCGTGACCGGGTGCGGTCGGTCGAGCGGGTCTTCCGCCGCTGAGCGACGCCGCTCAGCCGGGCCGGCTCAGCCCGAGGCCGTCGCCTGTGGCTCGGCGGCGGAGGCCTCCAGCTCCTCCTGGTGGGCGAGGTAGTCGAGCACCTGGCGCACGACCACCGAGCCCTCCCCGACGGCGGACGCGACTCGCCTGACCGCCATGTGGCGCAGGTCGCCGATCGCGAACACGCCGGGGACGCACGTCTCGAGCGGCAGGAAGATGCGGTCTGCGGGCGGGACCAGATTGCGCTTCTTCTTGGCCTCGATCGCGTCCGGGCCGGTCATGACGTATCCGAGCTCGTCCACCTCGATGTCGTCCGGCAGCCACTCCGTGCGGGGACTCGTTCCGATCAGGATGAACAGCGCCGCGGCTGGGACCTTGCGGGTCTTGCCGCGCAGGTTGTCGCGCAGCACCAGCCGCTCGAGCCGGCCCGTGCCGACGCATCCGACGACCTCGGTGTTGTGCAGGACCTTGACGTTCTGGTGCTCGTCGGACTCGACCATGTGCCGCAGGTAGTCCGACATCGTGGCCGCCAGCGACGGCCCCCGCACCACGACGTGGACGCAGTGCGCGTAACGCGAGAGGTGCATCGCGGCCTGGCCGGCAGAGTTGCCGCCGCCCACGATGTAGACGTCCTCGCCCGCGAACTGGCGGGCCTCCGACGGTGACGCGCCGTAGAAGACCCCCGCGCCGGTCAGCCCGTCGATCCCGGGGATGTCCAGCCGCCGGTACTCGACGCCGGTGGCGAGGATCACCGCGCGGGCGCGCGCTTCTCCCTCCTCGCCGACCTCGACGATGTGCCGTCCGCCCTCGAAGCGAATCCCGGTGACCGCCCGCATCAGCAGGAACCGGGTGCCGAACACCCACGCCTGCTGGTAGGCGCGCTGCGCGAGCTCCGCGCCGCTGACCCCGCGCGAGAAGCCGAGGTAGTTCCGGATCAGCGAGCTGGAGCCGGCCTGGCCACCGATCGCCTCGCGCTCGATCGTGAGCGTCTCGAGCCCCTCGGAGGCCGCGTACACCGACGCGGCCAGGCCCGCCGGCCCGGCGCCGACGATGATCAGGTCGAAGTCCCGCTTGTCGCCGAGTTGCGTGACGACTCCGTACTTGTCCGCGAGCTGCTCGTTCGTCGGGTCCACCAGCGGCTGGTCACCGAGCAGGAACACGACGGGCTTGTCGGTGTCCCCGATGCCGTGCGCCGCGAGCAGCCGGCGGCCGGCCTCGGAGTCGCAGGGGTGAAACGCGTGGGGGACGCCGTTGCGGGCAAGCAGGCTGACCAGCTCGTGCACGCGCGGCGACCAGCGCGCGACGACCTCGACCTCCTGTCGCACGGACGTGCCCTGGCGCGACCACTCGTGGATGAACTCGCTGATCGTGCGGTGGAAGAACTCGTCCGGAGAGCGCCAGGGCTTCATCAGGTAGTAGTCGATCTGCCCGAGCGCCATCGCCTCCTTGATCGCCTCCGTCGTCTGCTCGAAGCGCCAGGCGCCCCATTCGATCAGGAGCACCCGCTTCGCACGTGGATGCAACTCGGGCACGTACGCCAGCAGCCGCGCCCCGGTGTCGCCGCGGGGCCCCAGCAGCCATTGGTCGGCAAGCACGACCGCGACCTCGTCGCCCGCCTGTCGCATCTCCCGCAGCAGGGCCTGGGCGGCGGCGGCCGATGACTCGCAGTAGATCCGGTAGTCGGCGGCGTAGCGGCGCCTCAACTCGCCCGCGATCCGCTCCAGCGCAGCCGGGTCGTCGTCCACGGCGAGCAGGACGGGGCGATCGTCGCGGTCCTGTAGCTGTTCCTCTCCGGGGCGGTTCAAGTTTGGTGCTCCGACGCTCGTCCGATGATACTTGCGCCCTTCCGCCGTCCCCCCGGCCACCTCCCAGCGCGGACGCGCTACCCTGAGCCCAGGCCAGCGCGGATTCGCACCGAGGCACGAGCCCCCCGCAGCAGGGGCTCGGACTTGCTCCAGACATGGAGCGGCGTGAGGCTGCAAATCTGATGAGAGCATCGCCATGCAGCCATGGGCGCGCCACGGCGCGATCCCTCCTCCCACGAGCCGCGATCGCGTGCGCTGCGGCGCTGCTCGTCGTCATGGCAGGCGTGCGGCCGGCGCAGGCGGTGCACGATCCCCCCGGAGACTGCTCGCCGGGGTACGGGAACGTTCGCGGCGTCGACCTGGAGACGTTCTTCGACGGCAAGTCGAACGTCACCATCTGCCTGCGCGGCAACCTCACCGACTTCGGTGACTTCAACGTGCGCTGGTCGAACATGAACCACGTCACCGTGCGCAGCGCCCCGGGAACCTGGCACTACATCCGCAGCCGGATCTGGATCGACAACGCGAGCGACAACGTGAGCCTCTACGGGCTGACCCTGGATGCCGGCGACTTCGCGGCGGAGCCGGGCGCGACCGGCCTCGCGATCAATGCCGACAACGTGAGGCTGGAGCACAACATGATCACGAACCGCTACGGGCTCGCCGGGTCCTGCGTGACGAACGACGCGGAGTTCGGCGTCGCGACGAACCTGCAGATCCGCGCCAACCGGATATTCGACTGTGGGCGCGACGAGACCCATGACCACGGCATCTACACGAACGCCATGGACCGCCCGATCGTGCGCGCCAACTGGATCTATGAGAACGCGGGTCGCGGGATCAACCTGGGGCCGGCCACCGAGGGGGCGAACATCTACCGGAACGTGATCGCGGACAACTGCGCGAACCCGCTCGGCGGCCCGAACGACTGCAGCGGGAACGTGATGTTCTGGGGCTCCACGAGCGGGACGGAGATGAACAACAACACGATCGCTTTCCCGCGTACCCGATGGAACGTGGCGGGTTGTGACGAGGCCACCGGCACCGACGACTGCCGCGTCTGGACCGGCACCTCGAACAGCATCGGCGCGAGCTGCTACATCACGACGAACGACGACTATTCGGGCGACCCGCCCGGGAGCGGCATCAGCCCCGGGTTCCCCGGAAAGTACGCGACCGTCTCGACGACGACCTCGACGGTCGCCGACCCGTGGTTCGCGGACCGGCTGTGGGCGGCGCACGCGCACCGCAACTACCGCGTCCGCAACAGCGCCTGTTCCGGAAACCAGCCGCAGCAGACGGTCGGCCCGCCGACTCCGTAGGCTCGGCGTGATGCTAGGCTGCGCGCCGCCCGTCGCGCGCGCCGGGCCCCTCTGCACATGTCCACCGGGTCGCAAGCCAGACGCTTCCCCATCCGGCGAGCAGCGCTCGCCGTGCTTGCTCTCGCCGTCGTGGTGCTGGTCGTCGTGGTGGTCGCTGGAGACAGCGGTCCCGATGTGAAGGATTCGATCCGGGTGGGCGCCTCCCCGGCCGGGGTCGCGGTCGGGCTCGGAGCCGTGTGGGTCACGAACAACGATGCCGGGACGCTGGTGAAGGTCGACCTCGACTCGAAGGAGGTCGAGGGCCGGCCGGTGCAGGTCGGCGAGGCGCCGCAGCAGATCGGCCTCGGGGCGGGGTCGGTCTGGACGACCGCGGGCCTGGGCAGCAGGATCGTGCGAGTTGACCCGGAGACGGTGCGGGTTCAGAAGACGATCATCGCCGGCCTCGAGCCGACCGGCATCGCGGTCGGTGAGGGCGTCGTCTGGGTCGCCGACGGGATCGCCGACACCGTCACGCGCATCGACCCCCGCACGAACCGGAAGGTCGGAAGGCCGATCAAGGTCGGTACCGGCCCGGAGGCCGTGGAGATCGGCGCCGGCGCGGTCTGGGTGGCCAACTTCCGCGACAGCACCGTGTCGCGGATCGACCCGGGAAGCAACCGGGTCGTGGACGAGATCGAGGTCGGGAACGGGCCCGCCGACCTTGCGCTCGGCGAGGGTGGGCTCTGGGTCGTCAACGTGACCGATCGCACCGTGGTCAAGGTCGACCCGGCACAGAACCGGGTCGTGGGGGAGCCGGTCCCGCTCGGCGGCACGCCCAGCTCGGTCGCGGCCGGGGAGGGGTCGGTGTGGGTCACGAACGCGGGGGACGGCACGCTGCAGCGCATCGACCCGGACGCGCAGTCGCTCGACGGCGACGCGCTCCACCTGGGCCGCGCCCCGGCAGCCGTAGCCGTCGGCCAGGGGTCGGTGTGGGTCACGCTTGCGGGTGACGACAGGCTCGTTCGCGTAGAGCCCTAGATCCCGTGTCGGATCACCGGGCCGCCGTCCGGCATCTCCGCACCGACCCGGTGATGGAGTCGATCATCGGAAGGGTCGGCCCCTGCCTGCTCGGTCATCCGACGGACCGCGGCGGGCCCGCGCCGGACCACTACGGGGCGCTGGTGCGCTCGATCGTGGGCCAGCAGGTGTCGGTCCATGCGGCGCGCAGCATGCTCACGCGGCTCCACGACCGCTTTGGAGGCCGCACCCCGACACCCGCGCAGATCCTGGCGGACGATCCCGAGGCGCTGCGGGCGGCCGCGGGACTCTCGCGCTCGAAGGCAGCGTTCCTCCGTGACCTCGCCGAGGCTGTCGCCTCCGGCACCCTGGTGCTCGAGGAGCTGGATCAGCTGGCCGACGCGGAGGTCGCCGAGCGGCTCGTGCAGGTGCGCGGCATCGGGCAGTGGACGGTGGACATGTTCCTGATCTTCCATCTCGGCCGGCCCGACGTGCTCCCGGTCGGAGACCTCGGCCTGCGCCGTGCGGCCAAGCTGGCCTACGGCCTCCGCAAGCTGCCGGAGCCGCCCCGGCTGGTGCGGCTCGCGCGCCCCTGGCGGCCCTGGCGCTCCGTCGCCACCTGGTACCTGTGGGCCTCGTTGCGCGTGCAGCCTGCGTAAAGGGAGCGGCCGGAGCATGTCGAAACAACGGGGCCATGAAGACATCCACGCGC
>JBOGZM010000291.1:0-1957 GCA_050697255.1 Solirubrobacterales bacterium | reverse complement strand
GCCCCACGCGGGCGCGGATCTGCGGGCCGGTGACGACCGTGGCGCCCCTAGACCCGACCACACGCGCCCTCACGACCCGCGGCGATACACCGCGCTTCAGCACCCTGATGCCGCGGAAGCGGCCCTTCACCCAGCTGCCGAGCTTCGCGTCCAGGGAGGCGCGCGAGAAGCTCAGCTTCCACCGGTGATAGGGAGAGGGGTCGTCGTAGGGGTCCCTGACGCCCTTCAGCCAGGGTCGCGGCTGTGAGCCGACGAACGCGTTCTCGATGTTTTCGGTGTATCCGCCCGAGGTCGAGAAGAAGAACGTCGTCGCGACCGTGCCCTTGTAGGTCACGACCTCTCCCCGAGTGGCGGCCACGGCCTCGCTCGTGGAGCGAGCCTCGCCGAGGTAGCCGCGATAGACCTGGCTGCGCGTGTCGGCGTACTGATTGAAGCCCTTGCCGTTCACGTTCGAAGCGAGCGCGTACGAACGCGCCACGACCGCCTGCGCCTGGAGCGCCGCCGCCGGCCACGAGGACGGGCTCTCGCTGGGTACGACTCCGAGCAGGTAGTCCTCCATGAAAATCGCGTTGATCGCGTTCAGACCCGATCCCGCCGCGGTGCGGATCTCGAGGGCGCCCCGGTAGAGGCCGTCCCGCACGCCGTTGTCGGCGCGACCCAGCAGCCGCGAATGCCGGCCCCCGACGACGCGCACCATGGAGTCGAACGTGCCGAGCCTGCGCCCGCTTGCGCTGCGCAGCACCACCTGGTCGCCATCACGCGTGGCCTTGTACAGCGAGTCCTCGGCGAGCCTGCGGTTGCCGGCCTGGGTGGCGTTCCGGAAGTACACCGTGCGGCGGTTAGGCTGCAGCAGCACCCGCACGATTCCACCGTCGCGGGTCTCGATGCGCGTGTCCCGGTAGTAGTGGTCGACGATCTCGCGGTAGCCGACCCCCTGCTTGGCGTACCCGTATGACCCCCACTGGCTGAGCCCGATGCCGTGCCCCCAGCCCGCCCCTCGCATCGACCAGCGCTCGGCGGCGCCGGCCGTGCCGGTGCCGGCTACGGCGACGATCGCGGTGGCAAGTGTGGCAGCACGCTTCAACATGCTCGGTCGAGGCTGAAAACTCGGCTGGAGCCTCGAAGTCGCGCTCTGGGCGCAGGGGTTGGGCGCAAGTATCCCGTGCCAGCGGCACCTGTGCGCTGATCCTCTAGATTGAGGATCGACATGCGCGCCGCGGACTTTAGGACCTGTCCCGATGGCAGTCGCCGCTGACCCCCGCGAGCGCGCCGTCGTGGAGGCGGTGCCGAAGCAGCTGCTGATCGGCGGCAGATGGGTGGACGGCTCGCAGGGCGGCACGCTCGCGGTCGAGGACCCGGCGACCGGCGAGACCATCGCCGAGGTCGCGGACGCCACGCCCGACGACGCGCTCGCCGCGCTTGCGGCCGCCCATGACGCGCAGGCCGAGTGGCGCGAGCACCCTCCGCGCGAGCGCGGGGAGATCCTGCGCCGCGCCTACGAGACGATGACCGAGCGGGCCGACGACCTGGCGCTGCTCATGACGCTCGAGATGGGCAAGCCCGTGGCGGAGTCGAAGGCGGAGGTCTCCTACGCGGCCGAGTTCTTTCGCTGGTTCGCCGAGCAGGCGGTGCGGATCGACGGCCGCTTCCAGGTCGCCCCCACGGGCCAGGGTCGCCTGCTGGTCATGAAGCAGGCGGTCGGGCCCTGCTACCTGATCACGCCGTGGAACTTCCCCATGGCGATGGGGACGCGCAAGATCGGCCCGGCGGTGGCGGCCGGCTGCACGATGGTGCTCAAGCCGGCCGAGCAGACGCCGCTGTCGAGCCTCGCGCTGGCCGGGATCCTCCGCGAGGCCGGTCTGCCGGCCGGCGTGCTGAACGTCGTCACGACCTCGAAGCCGGCCGACGTCGTCGAGCCGCTGCTGCGGGGCGGCCGGATCAGGAAGCTGTCCTTCAC
>JBOGZM010000290.1:0-5574 GCA_050697255.1 Solirubrobacterales bacterium | reverse complement strand
GTAGGCGCTCATCCGCTCGGTGTGGCCGCCGGTCTCCTCGTCGCGGTACTCGACCGCGCGCGACAGGCGCCGGACGGTCTCCTCGCGGGAGAGCTTCAGCCGGCTGGCCGAGCGCTCGAGCGCGGCGGTGCGAGCCCGCACGATCTGCTCGAGCGTCTCGCGCTGGGCGCTGTTCTCGATCTCGAGGCTGCGGCGGCTGAGAGCGTTCTTGATCCCGATCAGGATCTCGTCGCCGGTGAACGGCTTCATGATGTAGCCGTACGTCCCGATCTCGATCGCCCTGCTGGCCAGCGCGGGGTCGTCCATGCCGGTCACCATCACCGCCGCGGTCTGGGGATACTCCGCCAGGACGTGCTGGACGAGCTGAAGGCCCGACTCACCGGGCAGCTTCACGTCCGCGAGCAGGAGGTCGAATTGCTCGCCGGCCACCAGCCGGCGCGCCTCGCCCGCGTCCGCCGCGGAGGAGCAGCGGTAGCCGGCCCGGTCCAGCAGGCGGCTCAGCAGCTTCACCTCCCGAGGATCGTCCTCGACGACCAGGATGCGCTCGCCGGCGCCGTCCAGTGGAGTGCTCATGAGTCACTTGTCGGCCGGGGTGAGCAAACGCTTTACCCCTAGGCGGCCGCGCGGGAGCGGCGACCCGCGGCCCCACGCGCCGCGCCCCTGGGCGCGCGCCGGTGCGAACGGCGGTGAAGCGCGTCGTGGAGCAGTTCGTACACCTCCGCGTTGACCGCCATCCCGCAGTGGGTGGAGCGCACGTCGGCGTTCACGGCGGACCGGTCCAGGCAGGCCCGCCAGTCCACGATCCCGTCCCGCTTGGAGTAGATCGAGAAGAACTCCACGCCGTTGGGGAGCGGGGCTCGGAGGTCGCGCATGAAATGTCGGCAGCAGGCGCCGTCGCGGCAGTGGCGGCTCGCGAGGCCCGGCACGCCCAGCGCGGACAGCCCGGCGATGGCGGCGCCCTGGACCCAGACGAGCGGATGGACCGCGAACGGATTGCGGTGAGGCGAGCCGAGCGTCACGACCGTGCGCACGATGTCGGGCCGGCGCACCGCGAGCGCGCGGGCAAACAGGCCGCCACGGCTCTGTCCGATCAGCACCGCGGGCTCACCCTCGCGGCCCACGAACTCCTCCAGCCGCTGCTCGAGCCGCTCCGTCGCGGCTGCCGCGCAGTCGACGTTCAGCCGGATTCCCGACCGGTGAGTGCGGTGGCCGCTGCGGTGCAGCCACGACCCGAGCGCGGCGAGCTGCGCATCGCCGGTCAGGAAGCCCGGAATCAGCATCACCGCCCGCGCGACGGGCGCCTCCGGCGGGTCTGTGAACAGCGGGTGCCGTAGCAGCGACCGCAGCTCCCATCCCAGCAGCCCCTCGCGCCAGATCGGCGTGAGCGGCATCGGGCCGATTCTCACCAGTCGGTCTCCATCGCCGAAGCCGTCATCTTGATGATCGGCGCGGTCGGCTCGACCGGAGCCGCTCCTAGCATCCCGGCGATGCGGCCGGTTTTCTACGGATACCTGACCGTGATCGTCGCCGGCATTCTGTACTTCTCGATCATCGGGCTGAGCCACCACTAACGGGTGCGCCTGTTCTTGAAGCACAACGGTTTGTCGCTCGCCTTCGGCGCGATCTTCCTGCTCGCGCTCGGGTTTCAGGCGCTGACCGGATGGCAGGAGTTCAACAACGACGAGGTGGCGCACGCGCAGCTCGCGGGCGACCGGCCCGACACGATCTCGTTCGGGCGCTACCTCACCTCATCGGACTTCGGCCAGGCCGTGATGGAGAACTGGCAGTCGGAGTACCTCCAGTTCTCGCTGTTCATCCTTGGGACCATCTGGCTGCTGCAGCGCGGCTCGCCCGAGTCCAAGGAGCTGGACAAGGCGGGGACGGAGTCGGATCACGAGCAGCAGGTGGGACAGCACGCGGGCTCGCGCTCGCCGCTGTGGGCACGGGTGGGCGGAGCGAGGACCTTCGTCTATTCGAACTCCCTGCTGCTCGTGATGAGCGCGATCTTCCTCGGTTCGTGGTTCGCACATTCCGTGACGGGATGGACCGACTTCAACGCCGAGCAGGTCCAACACGACCAGCCGGGGGTGTCGTGGCTCGGCTACCTCGGCTCGGCCGACTTCTGGCAGACGACGCTGCAGAACTGGCAGTCGGAGTTCCTTGCCGTGGGATCGATGGCGATCCTGACGGTGTACCTACGCCAGCGCGGCTCACCGGAGTCGAAGCCGGTGGGGGCGCCCCACGACGCGACCGACGTCGAGGGGTGAGTATTCGATGGTCAGGTCAGGGCTTCGACCGCAGCACGGCGGCGCAGGCGCTCGATCGTCCGCCGCTGCTCCCTGGCGCGCTCGGCGAGGTGCTCCAGGTCGATGCCCTCGATCCGCGGATCGCCGGCGAGAACCCGCCCCAGCGCCTGCCACATCGCCAGCTTGCCGCTGATGCCGAGCAGCAGGCCCTCGAGCTCGACGAGCCGGCTGAGCGGTGAGTAGCCGAGCAGCTGGCCGTTCAGCTTCAGCCGCCCGATCTTCTCGCCGGCCCACCCCATCGCCTCCTTGACACGGTCGGGCTCCACGTCCAGGCGGCGCATCAGCTCGCGCAGCGACTCGGTGTCCTTCTCGATCTGGCGCACGGCGTCCTCGAGCGCGACGCCGTACTCGTTGCGCCGGTTGCTCTTCAGCGCCCGGCGCGCAAGCTCGCGACCTGTGGCCGACCCGGCGAGGTGATCGTTCAGGTAGGTGGCCAGCCTGGTCTTGGGGTCGGCGTTGCGTAAGGAGATGTCAGGCATCACACGTCCCTCCTGTCGGGCCCGGCGGCGGTGCTCGTCAGCGGGCGACCAGCGCCCTGCCGTGGGACTCGCGGTGCCACAGAGCGCACACGAGATGGTAGAAGCCGCCCCGGTAGGCGAGCGCGCCGGCGTCGGCCGCGACATCGTGCCCGCAGGCCGGGCAGCTGCCGAGAGTCTTGCGGGTGCGGTGTCTGCGGACGAGCGACCTGATCGATGCGGCGGGCACGTAGAGGTGATGCCCTCCAGGGAGCCGGCGAAAACCTCGCCAGGCGACGTCTCACAGCGGCGGCAGCGCCTGGCGGAGGGTGAGCACCGGGGCGAACAGGTCGCCGTCACGCTCGACCCGCGCCAGCACTTCCTCGTGCTCGAAGGTCAACACCTTGCCCGACCGGCGCCGTGAGGCGGCCTCGACCTCCTCCCAGGAGATCGGGGTCGACACCGTGGGCCGCTCCCTGGCCCGCAGGGAGTACACGCAGACCGTGGTCTTGTGCTCGTCGTTCTGGCTCCAGTCGATCAGCACCTTGCCGGGCCGCAGCGACTTGGTCATCCGCGACACGACCTGCTTCGGGTGCTGCTTCTCGAGCAGCTCGGCGACCGCCCGCGCGAACGGCTTCGTGTCCTCGTAGGTGATCTCGTCCTGGTTGAGCGGGACGTATACCTGGAGGCCCTTCGAGCCGGAGGTCTTCGCGAAGGCCTCCAGCTTCAACCGCGCGAACAGGTCACGCAGCATGAGGCCCACCTTGCAGCAGGCCCTGATGTCGGCCGGCGGCCCGGGATCGAGGTCGAACACCATCATCGTCGGCCGCGCGATCGCCTCGGCCAGCGACATCGAGGTGTGCAGCTCGATGTCGGCAAGGTTCGCCGTCCACACGAGCGTCGGCAGGTCGTTGACGAGGCAGAAGTCGATGTTGCGCTTGTTGTGCCGGCTCCAGATCGCCGCGGTCTGGACCCAGTCGGGCCGGTGCGACGGGCACTGCTTCTCGTAGAAGTGCTGTCCCTCCACCCCATCCGGATAGCGCTTCAGCGTCAGCGGCCGGCCGTGCAGATGGGGTAGCAGCACCGGCGCGATGCGCACGCTGTAGTCGACCAGGTCGCGCTTCGTGAACCCCGTCTTCGGATACATGACCTTGTCGAGGTTGGTCAGCCGCAGCGTCCGCCCGTCGACCTGGACCTCGACCGCGTTCTTGCCCACCTGCCGCCGCGGAGTGAGCGCCGCAGCGGGCTCGGCGCTGTCCACCACCGCCTCTTCCGGCGCGGTGGCCTGGTGGCCCGGATCGGACAGCACGACGTCCTCCGGGCCGAGCTCGACCAGGCCCTTGTACGACGGATGTCGCAGCATGTTCTCGTTCGTCCACTCGGTGAACTCGATCTCCGCCACCAGCCGCGGCTCGACGTAGCGGGCCCCCCGCGGGCCCCGCTTCCCCTCGAACGGCGGCCGCTCACGCCCCAGCGGCACCAACAACCGCTCCAGCCGGGCGCGCTCCTTCGCGTCCCAGCCCGTACCCACGCGTCCCGCGTAGCGGAACCTTCCCTGCTCGTCGTGGTAGCCGGCCAGCAGCGCGCCGAGCCGGTCGGAACGGTCCTTCTCGGGCAGCCAGCCTCCGATCACGAGTGCCTGGCGCTGCTTGTTCTTCACCTTGATCCACGCTGAGGAGCGCTGGCCCGGGGCGTAACGGCTGTCGAGCCGCTTCGCGACCACGCCCTCCAGGCCCTGGCCGGCGCTCGCCTCCAGCAGCGCCGCGCCCTGCCCTCGTTGATAGTGCGGCGTCCGCCAGGCCTGGCCCTCCAGCTCCATCGACTCGAGCACCTCACGGCGCTCCTCGTAGGGCCGGCCGATCAGAGAGTGGCCCTCCAGGTACAGGACGTCGAACAGCATGTAGCTGACGGGCACGGCCTCGGCGCGGCGGCGGATCTCCGCGTCGCGGGTGAGGTGCATGCGCTGCTGGAGGCGCTCGAAGCTCGGCCGCCCACGGCTGTCGAACGCGACGATCTCGCCGTCGAGGACTGCGTCTCGCGAGCCCAGCTGGCGGCCGAGGCGCCGCAGCTCCGGATACTGGGCCGTGATGTCGTTCAGGTTGCGGCTCTCGAGCTTGAACCGTCCGGGCTCGTAGTAGGAGATCGCCCGGATGCCGTCCCATTTGATCTCGAACCCGTACCGCCGCTCGTCAGAGGGCAGGTCTCCCAGCTTTGCGAGCATCGGCAAGACGCGCTCGGGCATCGGCTCGCGCGTCGGGTCGGCCGGGGGGTCCATGCGGTGGACCATCCAGTCCTTCTCCGAGCCGGCCTGGAACAGTGCATAGCGACCCTGCAGCCGCTCGCCGTGGAAGACGACGATGACCTTCTTCGGCTCCCACTTCTCGCACTCGTACGTACCCCTGTCCCAGATCTTCACGGTGCCGGCGCCGTAGTTGCCCTCCGGGATCTCGCCCTCGAAGTCGATGTAGTCGAGCGGGTGGTCCTCGACGTGGACGGCCTTGCGGTTCTCCTTCGGGGACTGCGGGATCCCGTTCGGGATCGCCCAGGAGACCAGGGTGGCGTCGCGCTCCAGCCTCAGGTCCCAGTGCAGACGGGTGGCGTCGTGCTCCTGGACCACGAAGCGCCCCGCCGCGGCGGAAGCGCGCTTGCGCCCCTGCGGCTCGGGTGTACGGCGGAAGTCGCGCTTGGCGCGGTAGGTGCCCAGCTTCGCAGGCATGCGAGGAAGTATCCCCGCTCAGGCGCCGCGCGCGCCTCCGCGACGTGGTCGTCCGCTGGGGGGATGCGCGAATCCTCCTGGGGGCGGAGGACGGTCG
>JBOGZM010000289.1:0-3168 GCA_050697255.1 Solirubrobacterales bacterium | reverse complement strand
GCTGCAGGCTGAGCGGGACGAGTACCTGCAGCTTGCCCAGCGGACCAAGGCGGACTTCGAGAACTACCGCAAGCGGGTGGCGCGGGAGTCCGCCGAGGCGGAGGCGCGTGGGCGTGCGTCGCTCGCGCAGTCGCTGCTGCCGGTGCTCGACAACCTCGAGCGGGCGCTCGCGGCCGCGCAGCCGATCGACCGGGACACCGCTCCCAGCCACCTCGCGGAGGGCGTGAAGCTCGTCTACGAGGAGCTCGCGGGCGTGCTGCGCGGTGCGGGCATCGAGAGCTACGAGCCGACGGGCGAGCCATTCGACCCCGCCTGGCACGAGGCGATGATGACCCGGCCCGGCGAGGAGGGGCAGGTGCTCGAGGTGCTCGAGAAGGGGTATCGACTGAACGGACAGGTGCTGCGCCCGGCCCGCGTGATCGTGGGCGCGGCGGAGGAGTAGCGGGTTGGCGGACTTCTACGACACACTGGGCGTCAAGAAGGGGGCCTCCGAGGAGGAGATCAAGAAGGCCTACCGCAGGCTGGCGCGCAAGTGGCACCCGGATGCCAACCCGGGCGACTCGCAGGCCGAGGAGCGCTTCAAGGAGATCCAGGAGGCGTACTCGGTGTTGTCGGATCCGGACAAGCGCCGCCAGTACGACGCGGGCGGCATGTTCGGTGGCCCCGGCGGCGGCTTTCGCTTCGACCCGTCGGCGTTCCGCAGCGGCATGGGCTCGTTCGGGGACATCATCTCCGACCTGTTCGGTCGCGGCGGAGGTGCCCCGGGCGGTGGCCCCATGCGGGCGGCCGGCCGGGATCTTGAAACCGAGGTGCGACTGTCGTTCGCGCAGGCGATGAGCGGCACCGATCTGTCGGTCAGCGTCCCCACCGAGGCGCCGTGCCCCACTTGCCACGGCAGCGGCGCAAAGCCCGGCACGGCGCCGATCACCTGCCCCCGGTGCGGCGGCCGCGGCATCGAGACCGAGGGCCAGGGGATGTTCTCCCTCTCGCAGCCGTGTTCGCAGTGCGGTGGCCGGGGCACGATCGTCGAGGACCCCTGCCAGACCTGCGGCGGGACCGGAGCGACCCATCAGATCAAGCGGTACCGCGTGAAGATCCCCGCAGGCGTCCGCGAGGGCAGCCGCATCCGCCTCGCCGGCAAGGGCGAGCCCGGCCTCGGCGGCGGCCCGCCCGGCGACCTGTACGTGGTCACGCGCGTGCTGCCCTCCCCCGTCTTCAAGCGCAAGGGCGACCACCTCGAGGTTGAGGTCCCGCTCACGATCGTGGAGGCGATCCGCGGCGGCACGGTCGAGGTCCCGACGCTCGCGGGCACGAAGAAGATCCGCGTGCCGCCCGGCACGTCGGACGGGAACGTGCAGCGCCTGCGCGGCGAGGGGCCGGCGAAGCTGTCCGGGGGCGGCCGCGGCGACATCCACTACCGCTTCAAGGTCGAGATCCCGAAGGCCCTCACCAAGGAGCAGCGGGAGGCGATGGACGAGCTCTCCAAGGTGATGAACGGCAACCCCCGCGCCGAGCTGCTGGACCGGGCCCGGAAGGAGTCCTAGTGGCAGGGCGCAGATCGTCGAAGAGCCGCAAGCTCCCCTACCGGGAGGACCGGGGCGTCTTCATGATCTCCGTGGCCGCGGAGCTGGCCGGCATGCACCCGCAGACGCTCCGCATCTACGAGGAGCGCGGCCTGATCAAGCCGGCCCGTTCCCCGAAGCAGACGCGCCTCTACTCGCAGCGCGACATGCAGCGGCTGAAGCGCATCCAGGAGCTGACCACCGAATTCGGCATGAACCTCGCCGGCGTCGAGCGCGTGCTCGCCCTGGAGGAGGTGATGCAGTCGATGCAGGAACGCCTCGAGCGGCTGTCGCAACGCGCGGAAGAGATGGAGCGGGAGATGCTGGCGCGCATCGACGAGGTCCATCGCTCGTACCGCCGCGAGCTGGTGCCGTGGCAGCCGCCGGGAGCGGCGCTGGGCACCCGAATCCCGATCAACAGGCCCAAAAGCACGTGAACCGCAATGCAACCTGACAAGTTCACGATCAAGTCCCAGGAGGCGATCCAGGCCGCCCAGCGGCTGGCGCACGAGCGCGGGAACCCGGAGATCACCCCCGAGCACCTGCTCGCCGTGCTGCTCGAGCAGGAGGGCGGCATCGTGTCTCCCCTGCTCGCGAAGGTCGGCGTGCCGGCCGAGAGCCTGCGCCACCGCGTGACGGCCGCGCTCGACAAGCTGCCGACCGTGAGCGGCGCGGCGGCGTCGCAGTCCGTGCCGTCCGGCGAGCTGGTCCGCGTGTTCCAGAGCGCGGAGCGCGAGGCGTCTGCATTGAAGGACGAGTTCATCTCCACCGAGCACCTGCTGATCGCGCTCGCCGGCTCGCAGGGAGAGGCCGGCGCGGCGCTGCGCGACCTGGGCGCGAACCACGACGCGATCCTGGAGGCGCTGAAGGAGGTGCGCGGGCCGCACCGGGTGACCGACCCGAACCCCGAGGACAAGTACCAGGCCTTGGAGCGCTTCGGCCGCGACCTGACAGAGCTGGCAGAGCAGGGCAAGCTGGACCCGGTGATCGGGCGCGACGAGGAGATCCGGCGCGTGATCCAGGTGCTGTCGCGGCGCACGAAGAACAACCCCGTGCTGATCGGCGAGCCGGGCGTCGGCAAGACCGCGATCGTGGAGGGGCTCGCGCAGCGGATCGTGTCGGGCGACATTCCCGAGTCGCTGCGCGACCGCCGCGTGGTGGCGCTCGACATCGGCGCCCTGATCGCGGGCGCGAAGTACCGGGGCGAGTTCGAGGACAGGCTGAAGGCCGTTCTGAAGGAGATCCAGGAGGCCGAGGGCCGGATCATCGTCTTCATGGACGAGCTGCACACGATCGTGGGCGCCGGCGCGGCCGAGGGCGCGGTCGACGCGGCGAACCTGCTGAAGCCGATGCTGGCCCGCGGCGAGCTGCGCTGCGTGGGCGCCACCACCCTGAACGAGTATCAGAAGCACATCGAGAAGGACGCCGCCCTCGAGCGGCGCTTCCAGCCCGTCTACGTGGGCGAGCCCGACGTGGAGGGGACGATCGCCATCCTGCGCGGCCTGAAGGAGCGGTACGAGGTCCACCACGGCGTGCGCATCAAGGACACGGCGCTCGTCGCCGCGGCGACGCTCTCGCACCGCTACATCGCGGACCGGTTCCTGCC
>JBOGZM010000288.1:0-1761 GCA_050697255.1 Solirubrobacterales bacterium | reverse complement strand
CGTGGAGCGCGCGGTGACAGCCGTGCGGCGGCTGGCGGACGGCGGGGAGCTGAGCGCCGCTGTCGGCCCTGCGATCGGCCCCTGCTGCTACGAGGTGGGGCCCGAGGTGAGCGAGGTCTTCGCGCGCCACGGCCACACTGCCGCCCTGGACGGACAGATGCTCGACCTGCCGCATGTCGTGCGCCGTGAGCTGGAGGCGCTGGGCGTCGCGGATGTCGCGCTCGCCGGGGTCTGCGTCAGCTGCCACCCCGAGCTGTTCTTCTCGCATCGCCGCGACGGGGGCGTCACGGGACGTCAGGCGGGGCTTGCTTGGCTCGTCAGGTAGAGCAACTGGACCCCGGGCGGGTCACGGCGCGCCTGGCCGAGGTGCAGGAGCGCATCGCCGCCGCCGGCCGCGACCCCGGCGATGTGGAGCTTCTCGCCGCGGTGAAGTACGTGCCCGTCGACCAGATGGGGGCGCTCGCCGACGCCGGCGTGACGCTCGTGGGCGAGAACACCGCCCAGGCGCTGATCGCCAAGCAGGAGCGCTGGGGCGACCGCTTCGTCTGGGACTTCATCGGTCACCTCCAGAGTCGCAAGACGAAGGACGTCCTGCCCCGGGTGCGGCTGATCCACTCGGTCGAGAGCGACTCCGTCGTGGAAAAGATCCAGCGCCTCGCGGACGGACCGACCCGGGTCCTGCTCGAGGTCAACGTCGCCGGTGAGGAGTCCAAATACGGCGTGCCGCTCGCCGAGGTCGATCGCTTCGTCGAACGCGCCGGCGACAAAGTGGTGTTCGGCGGTCTGATGACGATGCCGCCGTTCGCGGAGACCCCGGAGGACGCGCGCTCTCATTTCGCGCGACTGCGCGAACTGCGCGACCGGCTGCAGGCGGAGTGGGGCGGGCGGCACGACTTCGCGACGCTCTCCATGGGCACCACTCAGGACTTCGAGGTCGCCGCCGAGGAGGGCGCGACGATCGTGCGCCTCGGCAGCGTGCTCTACGGTTAGCGGTTCCGGAACCAACCATCCCTGCGTGACGAACAGGGTGTTGTCGGCCGTGTCGGCGTCGTCGTCGGGGCCGCCGTCGTACACCCGGATCTGACCCAGCTCCCAGATCGCCCGCCGCCCCTCGGTCACCGACCCCGGCGTCAGCGCGTCCATCGACGTCGTCAGCGAGCACCGCGAGCCGACGTCCGGCTCGATGGTGGCGGCGCACGGGACCGTGAAGGCAAGTCGATGTCGGACACGGTGCCGGGGCCCGGACCGCCGGGGTGTGGGCTGCTGAGCCTGTCGGTGATGCGCAGAGGAGCACGACGTGGCGGGCGACGGGTCCTGCAGCGGTACGGCTCATGCGACCCCGTTCCCCCGTGGTGGGCACTACCTCAGCGCGGCCGCGAGGCGGCGGAAAGGCCTCCGTGCGGCCCAGCAGTGCTTTACTTTCTGGCGATGTGCGGAGGATTTCGGCCCATCCGGCCGAACTGAGGTCTACATAAGACCGATGAGGTTGGTTTTCCCATGGCTTTCAAAGACACCTGGCACCGCGCACTGACCTATTTCGGGCTGGCGCAGGACGAGCGCTACGCCGACGACGAGTACGCAGACGACTTCGAGCCCGAGGCGGAGCTCGAAGAGCGCTACCGCACACGCGAGCAGGTGCGCCGCGTGGCACCGCGCCGCCGCGACGAGATCGACGACATCTTCGCCGACGATGCTCCGTCCGGCGGCGCCCAGACCCGCGTCCTGCGCCCGGTCGGAAACGGACGCACGGCCGATCAGGTG
>JBOGZM010000287.1:0-4352 GCA_050697255.1 Solirubrobacterales bacterium | reverse complement strand
CAGCAGGATCACCGCCGCGATCACGGCCACGTACACCTCCATGAAGTCGGTGAACGCGCCCAGCCCCATGTTGCGCACGATCCCGAGGATCGGGTTGTCCTGGTAGGTCGCGGCGAGCTGCGTCGTGAAATCGCCCCCCGCCTCGGACACCGGCATGGAGGACAGAGCCACGGCCGGGATGCCCGCGGAGATCACCAGCACCGCAAAGACGACGTACCGCATCGCGCGGGGAATCAGGCGGCGCGGGTCGCGGGCCTCCTCGGCGAGGTTCGAGATGGTCTCGATCCCGGTGTAGGAGATCATCGCGAGGGCGATCCCGAGCACGAAGTCGTTCCACGTCGGCGCCACGCCGAGATGCACGTTGTCGATCAGGGTGCCGAAGTTCAGGACCAGGATGAAGCCGAGCGTCATCAGCAGCAGCTGTGTCGCGAAGTCGAACAGGGCCAGGAAGAAGTTCAGCCGCGCGGACTCCCGCACTCCGACCAGGTTCACCGCCGCCAGCCCCGCCACGATCGCGATCCCCGCGAGCACGTTGCCCGGGCTCTCCCCCAGCGGCTCCCAGAAGATCGACAGGTAGGCCGGCACGAAGAACGCCGAGATGGCGATCGTGATCACGTAGTTCAGCATCTGGCCCCAGGCCGCGAAGAAGCTCACGAACTCGTTGAACGCGCGCCGCGCGAAGCTCGAGGAGCCACCGGCCTCGGGAAAGTTCGCCGTCGCCTCCGTGTAGGTCATGGCCGTCATGACGAAGATGGCTCCGGCGATCAGGTACACGACCGGCGTGAGCCCGAGCGCGAAGACCGCCACGACGCCGAGCGCGTAGTAGATCGACGAGCCCACGTTCCCGTAGGCGGTCGAGAACAGGTCGCCGACGCCGAGCACACGCTCGAGGCCGAGCCCCTTGGGGCGGTACCGGGCCATCTACCGGAGGGTCAAGTTTCGGAAGTCAGTTGATCGATGCGGACGGCCGAATCATGGCCGCCGCGCAGGATCGCAGACCGCGCTCAGAGTCCCCGGCGGTCGAGGAAGCGCCCGAGCCGCTTGCGGAAGGTCTTCGCGCTGCGCTCGAGCGGCACGCCGTGGCCCGTGTTCCGCAGGATCACCGTTCGGCCCCTCGAGAAGCGATCCGCCTGGGCCTCGCACCCGAACGGCGCATACAGGACGTCGTTGCGGCCGCACACGACCAGCGCCGGAACCTTGACCTTGCGGACGTTCGGAGGCTGTCTCTGGATCGCCGCGATCAGCGAGTAGTTGTCGCCGCAGGGGTCGGGATAGTGGAGCGCCACTCCGGCGTCCTGGACCGCCTTCGGGGCGCTGTGGAACATGGTGCTGCGGAAGTCTGCCGCCGTGCGCCCGAAGAACGCGTAGTCCGTCAGTCCCGGGACCGGGTCGCCGCCTGCGTTGCAGGCGATCCGCTCGAAGCCGAACTCGTCGTTCCCGCGCGGGAGGTTCGAGAACGAGAAGCCGACGACCACGAGCGCCTTCACGTCCCGGTAGGTGTAGGCCTCGGTGATGGCGATCTGGCCGGCCGCGGAGTGCCCTGCGATCGCGACCCGCCTGAACCTGAGGGCGGGCGCGCCATAGGAGCCCGACCGGAGCTGCCCGACGATCTGATGCGCGACGTCGGCCTGGGAGCCGATGCAGACGGCCTTTCCGGAGGCGGGCTTGCCGCTGGCCCCGTAACCCAGGCGGTCGACCGTCACCGATACATGCCCGGCGCGCGCCATCCCCCGGGCGAAGTTGTACCTCTTCACCGGCTGGAAGTACCACAGCCACTCGCCCAGCCCGAGGCCGTGAAGGTAGAGGGTCACGCCCGTGCGCCTCGCGCGCCTGGGCCTGAGCGCGGACCGCGGCCCTGTCACGTGCCCCCGCACGGTGTACGTGGCGCCGTCGGGCGTGCACGGCACCCCCGTTGTGTTCGTGTTCTTGACCTGGAACGCGACGGGCAGCGACCTGACCTTCACGGCCTTGCCCGCGGCCGCGCCGGGCAGCGCTGCGAAGGCCAGCGCGAATGCCGCGACGGCTACTGCGACGCTGGCGGAGATTCGACGCGTGCGGTGCCTTCCGGTGCTCTACAGAAGCCGCTAGATGATAAACGGCACGATCAGCAGGGCGACGATGTTCGCGACCTTGATCATCGGGTTGATCGCCGGCCCGGCCGTGTCCTTGTAGGGGTCGCCGACCGTGTCACCGGTGACCGCCGCGGCGTGGGCCTCCGATCCCTTGCCGCCGAAAGCGCCGTCCTCGATCAGCTTCTTCGCGTTGTCCCACGCGCCGCCGCCCGAGGTCATCGAGATGGCCACGAACAGCCCTGTGATGATCACGCCGATCAGCAGGCCGCCGAGCGCCTGGTAGGACAGCACGCCCACGACGACCGGGACCACGATCGGGATCAGCGCCGGCAGGATCATCTCCCGCTGGGCACGCGCGGTCACGATGCTCACGCAGGTCCCGTAGTCGGGCTTGTCGGTGCCGTCCATGATCCCCGGCTTCTCGCGGAACTGGCGCCGCACCTCCTCGACGACCTGGGCGCCGGCCCGCCCGACCGCCTCGATCGCGAGCGACGCGAACAGGTACACCATCATGCCGCCGAGCAGCAGGCCGATCAGCACCTCGGGAGTCGCGAGGTCGAACGACTTGATCGCCTCGCCCCCGGCCTCTTCGATCAGCTCCTCGCGCCAGCTCACGAACAGCACCAGCGCGGCGAGCGCCGCGGATCCGATCGCGTAGCCCTTCGTGACCGCCTTGGTCGTGTTCCCAACCGCGTCGAGCGGATCCGTCACGTTGCGCACGTCCTCCGGCAGGTCCGCCATCTCCGCGATTCCGCCCGCATTGTCGGTGATCGGGCCGAACGCGTCGAGCGCGACGATCAGGCCCGTCATCGAGAGCTGCGCCATCACCGCGACGCCGATGCCGTAGATCCCGGCCAGCTCGTTCGCGCCCAGGATGCCTCCCGCGATCAGGAGGGCCGGCGCAGCCGTGGACTGCAGGCCCTGCGCGAGGCCCTGAATGATGTTCGTCGCGTGACCGGTGACGGAGGCCTGACTGATCGTCTTCACCGGGCGGAAGCGGGTGGACGTGTAGAAGTCCGTGATCACGAAGATCAGGCCGGTGATCCCCAGCCCGATCAGCGTGCACAGCCACAGGTCGCCGGGTGAGGGGGCGGCGACGTTCACGTCCTTGGTCGTGAGGTTGTCCATCATCCACTCGGTGATGGGCAGGAAGGCCGCCGCCGCGAGCACCGCGCTCACGAATACGCCCTGGTAGAGAGCGCGCTCCACGTTGCCGCCGCGGGTGCGGGTCGCGAGGGCGCCGATCACCGACGCGACGATCGACACGGCGCCCAGCACGAGCGGATAGATCGCGACCTCGCGCTGCTCGTTGAAGGTCAGGACGCCCAGCAGCATCACCGCCACGGCGGTGACGGCATAGGTCTCGAACAGATCGGCCGCCATGCCGGCGCAGTCCCCGACGTTGTCCCCGACGTTGTCGGCGATCACGGCGGGGTTGCGCGGGTCATCCTCGGGAATGCCCGCCTCCACCTTGCCGACCAGGTCGGCGCCGACGTCCGCCGCCTTGGTGTAGATCCCGCCGCCGAGTCGCGCGAACACCGAGATCAGGCTGCCGCCGAAGCCCAGGCCGATCAGTGCGTCGATCGCCTCCTTGTCGCTCTCGTCGGCGAGGAGCAGGATTCCGTAGAAGCCCGCCACGCCGAGCAGCGCCAGGCCGACGACCAGCATCCCGGTCACCGAGCCGCCCTTGAAGGCGACGTCGAATGCCCGCGACACGCCCCCCCGCGCCGCCTCGGCGACCCGGGAGTTGGAGCGCACGGACACGTTCATGCCGATGTAGCCCGCCGCGGCCGAGAATGCGCCGCCGATGATGAAGCCGATCGCGGTCTTCACGTCGAGCGCGATCGCGAGCGCGAGCGCGATCACCACCGCCACGATCCCGATGATCGTGTACTGGCGGTTGAGGTAAGCAGCCGCGCCTTCCTGCACCGCCTGGGAGATTTCCTGCATCCGCTCGCTGCCGGGCGATTGAGAGAGCAGCCAGCGGGTCGTCGCGGCGCCGTAGACGACCGCCACACCGGCAGCCCCCAGCGCGATCACCACGCCCCAGTCGGTCAAGAACTCACTCAATTGCCACGCCCTCCGTCACGTCGAATCGGGTTGTCGCACAGCGCAAAGTCGCCGGCGGGGAAGGCAGCATGAGCTGCCGAAGGGGGCCGAAGCCGCCAAAAAGCCGCAGCAGTGTATCGGTCGGTCCCGATCGGCCGCCTGCGGGACAGGGGCCTGTCCCGGCCCTAACTCAGGTGCCGGTGCTGCCCGGGGGCACCCACAGTCCCCCTG
>JBOGZM010000286.1:0-3168 GCA_050697255.1 Solirubrobacterales bacterium | reverse complement strand
CGCTCGCGGCGCGCGGGGACGAGGTGCGGGCGCTGGTGCGTGACCCATCCCGGGCGGCGGGGGTGCTCCCGCCCGGCGTCGAGTCGGTGGTCGGCGACGTGATGGACCCCGACTCGCTCGCGCCGGCCGCGGAGGGGTGCGAGCTGGTCTTCAACGCGATGGGCCTACCCGAGCAGTGGGTGCGCGACGAGAGCGTCTTCGACCGCGTGAACGCGCAGGGCACACTCGCGATGGCGCGGGCCGCTCGCGCCGCGGGGGTGCGGCGCCTGGTCCACACCAGCACCGTGGACGTGTTCCACGCCGAGCGCGGCGGCCGGTTCGACGAGTCGCAGGTGGCCGACTATCCGAAGGGCACCGCCTACGAGCGCTCGAAGCAGCGCGCCGAGGAGCTTGCGCTGAGCGCGCGGGACGGGCTCGAGGTCGTGGTCGTGAACCCCTCCGGCGTGTACGGCCCGGGGCCGAGCGCGAGCGTCTCGTTCGACAAGGGCATGTTCGAGCCACTGGTGCGGCGCCGGCTGCCCGCACTCCCTCCGGGCGGGCTTGGCCTCGTGTTCACCGACGGCGTGGCGGAGGGTCACCTGCTCGCGGCCGACAGGGGGCGCGACGGCGAGCGCTACATCCTGTGCGACACGCACTTGACGCTGCGGGAGCTGGCCGAGACGGTGGTGCGAGTGGCCGGCCGCGGCCGGGTCCCTCCGACTCTTCCGGTCCCCGCGGCCCGGGCGCTGGCCGCTGCCAGCGAGGCGCTCTCGCGCGTGACCGGCCGCCCGCCGCTGATCTCGCGTGGGCAGCTCTACTTCTTCACCTGGAACGCGGCGCCCGACTCGACCAAGGCCCAGACCGAGCTGGGCTGGGAGCCGACGCCCCTCGACGATGGAGTGCGCCGCACGCTCGAAGGCTGAGGCCGCCCGGTGAGTGCGACTAACCACCGATGAGTGCGCGGTTTTGGTGGCTAGGCAACCAAAAGTACGCAGCCATCGTGGGAGCCAGCCTTAAACAGAGGAGCCACGTCCCGGATCTCCCGAAGCGTCGCGGGCTCCTTGCTCAGCGCTCGGGAGCCGTCGACGCATGTGGATGAGGCCGGTCGTCGGACCGTCGCAGAGCTCCGGCAATTCACGCAGGAGCCACGAGATGCTGCCGTTCTTGGTGAAAGCCGGACCACGGGACGACGACCTTCGCCCGGGCTCAGTTCGAGAGGTTGATCGCCAGCGGCAGGATCAGCGTCGCCACGAACACGATCGCGATCCCGAAGCCGACCAGCACGCGCGACCCGTACAGGTGACCCAGCACGCCGATCCCAAATCCGGCGCCGAACAGCATGATGAACGGCCACGGCGACGTGGAGAAGTCGCCCGTCTCCTGGGCGAGCACGAGCGCGGCGCCGAGCAGGTCGGTGAAACCCACGCAAGTATCATCCCAACCATGTCCGAGGCGCCGCCGGAATCCGCTTCTGCCTCAGTGCCTGCCTCAGCTCCGGCCTCGCTCGACGAGGTGCGCGACGGCCTCGCGAGCGCGGGTTACCTTGCGTCCGAGGCCGCCGCACTGGTGTCCTTCCTCGCCTACAAGCTCGGCAAACCCGTGCTGGTCGAGGGGCCGGCCGGGGTCGGCAAGACCGAGCTTGCCAAGGCGCTCTCGCGCTACGCCCAGCGCCCGCTCGTGCGCCTCCAGTGCTACGAGGGCCTCGACGAGGCCAAGGCCCTGTACGAGTGGAACTACCGCAAGCAGCTGCTGCGGATCCAGACGGAAGCTGCCGGCACGGCCTGGCAGGACGTCCAGGAGGACATCTTCTCGGAGGACTTCCTGATGGCGCGGCCGCTCCTGACCGCGATCTCCGTCGACGAGCCGGTCGTGCTGCTGATCGACGAGATCGACAAGACGGACCAGGAGTTCGAGGCGATGCTGCTCGAGATCCTGTCGGACTTCCAGGTCTCGATTCCCGAGCTGGGGGTGGTGGAGGCCACCACGCGCCCGCTCGTGCTCCTGACCTCCAACAACACCCGGGAGCTGACCGAGGCGCTGAAGCGCCGCTGCCTGTACCTGTGGCTCGACGACCCGGAAGCGGAGCGCGAGCTCGAGATCGTGCGGCTGCACGTGCCCGAGCTGCCGGAGACCATCACGCGCCGGCTGATCGAGATCATCCACATGGTGCGCAACCTGGACCTCAAGAAGCCGCCCTCGATCGCGGAGTCGATCGACTGGGCGCGTGCGATGCTGCTGCTCGGGGCGAGCGACATCGACCGCTCGCTGTTCGAGCGCACGATGAGCATCATCGTGAAGCACCGCACCGACCTGGACGTGGTGGCGGAGCGGGTCGGCGTGAAACTCGACGATGGCGTCCTCGGACAGGCCGAGCGCGGGTAACCGCGGCGGCCTGTATGGCGGGCTCCCCGAGGGGGTCCCGGCCGGGCTTGCGCCCCAGCTCGTGCGCTTCTGCGAGGAGCTGCGCGAGGAGGGGGTGAAGATCGGCACCGCGGAGCTGCTCGACGCGTTCGGCGCGCTGGGCCAGGTGAGCTGGACCGACCGGGAGGACTTCCGCGAGGCGCTGGCGGCGACGCTTGCAAAGTCGCAGGAGGACCGGCGCGTGTTCGAGCTGATGTTCGACCGCTTCTTCTTCCGTTCCGTCGAGGCGCAGGCGGTGGAGCGCGGCCTGAAGGAGACCCGCTTCCAGGGCGGCGAGCGCATCGACCTCGACGAGCTGCGGCGCCAGATCGAGGCCGCGATCCGACAGGGGAACGACGGCGAGATGAGCGACCTGGCGCGGCTCGCCGTGGCGGCCTTCGGCGGCCAGGGCGAGAGCTCGGGCGTGATCGGGGTGGACGTGCAGCGGATCCGGCGCACCCTCGACCTGCGTGTGCAGGGGCGCGACGGCGACCAGGCCGGCGAGGGGCTCGACCGCAACGCCGTGCGGCGCTTCGAGGCGCAGCTGCGGCGGGAGCTCGAGCGCGGCCTGATCCACCGTACCGAGAGCCTGCCGCCGTCCAAGCCGCTGGCCGAGTTCGACCGCGCCCTGCCCGGGGGACCGCTTCAGGACCTCGCGCAGGTGCACCGCGTGGTGGCGCAGCTGAAGCGGCGCCTGGCCACCAGCGGCCACGAGGCGCGGGGCCGGCGCCGCAGCCAGGTCGTCGACGTGCGGCGCACGATGCGCGCATCGCTCGAGACCGGCGGCGT
>JBOGZM010000285.1:0-4819 GCA_050697255.1 Solirubrobacterales bacterium | reverse complement strand
GCCCGGACGTTGACTTCCCTGTCTTGAGGGTCGAGTTCCAGCGGCTGTCCGAGGCCGCGCAGGCGCCCGCGCGCGCCCACGACCACGATGCGGGCTGGGACCTGCGCGCAAGCGAGGCGGCGACGATCGGGCCGGGGGAGAGGGCGAGCGTCGGGACCGGCATCGCGGTCGCGATCCCCGAGGGCTGCGCCGGGCTGGTGCTGCCGCGCTCCGGGCTGGCCGCGCGCCACGGAATCGCGCTCACGAACGCGCCGGGGTTGATCGACGCCGGCTACCGGGGCGAGGTGCGCATCCTGCTGCTGAACACCGACCGCTCCGAGCCGTTCGAGGTGCAAGTCGGGGACCGCATCGCCCAGCTCGTGATCGTGGACCTGCGGGATGTCGAGTTCATCGAATCCGGAGCGCTCACCGAGACGGCCCGCGGCGCCGGCGGCTTCGGCTCGAGCGGCGTGGGTTAGGCCGTCTGCGGGCGGCTACCGCCGGCGGGTGAGCGCGGCGCGGGCCGCGCAGTCGTGCGCGGCCTCTTCGAGCCGGTCGTCGAGCGGCTCGAGGTCCGGCACCGCGCCGGTCCGCCGCGCGAGCGCCCAGCCGATCAGCACGTCGGCGAGCCAGGCGTTCTTCGGCAGCAGGGGCCCGTGCAGGTAGGTGCCGATCAGCCGGCCCCGGCGCACCCCCTCGCCGCCGTCCTTGCCGTTGTTGCCGAAGCCGGACACCACCTGGCCCAGCGGCTGCTCGCCGGCGCCCAGGTACGTGCGGCCCCCGTGGTTCTCGAACCCGGCCAGGCGCCGTGGCCCCATGCCGAGGTCGGCGTCGATCACGACGTTGCCGATCAGCCGCTCGCCCGGCTCGCGCACGGTGCGCAGGTCGACCAGCCCCAGGCCGGGCAGCGACTCGTTGCCGACGTCATAGGCGTGGCCGAGCAGCTGGTAGCCGCCGCACACGGCCAGCATCGAGGCCCCGGAGTCGAGCGCGTTCGCGAGCGCGGCGCGCTTCGTCTCGACCAGGTCACGGGCGACCAGCGCCTGGTCGCGGTCCTGGCCGCCGCCCATGTAGTAGAGGTCGTGCGCCTCCGGCTCGACGGGCTCGCCCGGCCCCGCCGTGCCGAGCTCGAACCCGATGCCGCGCCACTCGCAGCGGCGCTCGAGCATCGCGATGTTGCCGCGGTCGGCGTAGATGTTCATGTGGTCCGGATAGAGCCACATCACGCGCAGCGTCGCGTCGCTCATGGGCCGCCCCGCGGCGCGGTCGCGAGCACCACGATGCTCCCCACGTGGTCGTCGGTCGGTGCGATGGCCCTGCGCCCCGCGACCACGAGGCCGGCCGCGGCGACCTCCTCCTCGAACGCGTCCGGCGACAGCAGCTCGAGTCGGACCTCCGACGACGTGCTCGTGCGCGCGCCGTCGGGGGTGATGATTGTGCGCACGCGGTCGACCGAGATCGCCGCGCCGCCGTCCAGCGGCCGCAGCGCGACCGGCTGGCTGGAGTAGACCCAGCCGTCGACGTCGCGCATGTCCGGGCCGGGAGGGACATACTCGCCTCCCACGGCCTCGCCCTCGAGGTCCATCATCGCGGCGGCGAACAGGCCCCCGGGCCGCAGGTGGGCGGCGACGGCGTTCAGCATCTCGATGCGCTGGGCCGAGCCGTGGAACAGCTGCACGAGCTGCATCGGGGCCAGCACGAGGTCGAACCGCTGCTCGAGGACGAACGAGCGAGCGTCTGCGGCGGCCGTCTCGAGGTCCACCCTCCACGCACGGGCCCGCCGGGCGGCCTCATCGAGAAACGCCGGCTCGACGTCGAGCCCCGTGACGCGGTGGCCGCGGCGCGCGAGCCGGACCGAGACCCGGCCGGTGCCGCATCCGAGGTCGAGCACGTCGCGCGGCGCCGTGCCGGCCAGCTCGTCCCACAGCGTGAGGTCGGCGTCGTAGCACCCGCACTCCATGTCATGCCAGACCGCCTCCGTCATTCCCAGAACGGCGGTGCATACCCGCGCCCGGCAAGCACGTCGCGCAACTCGAGCAGCGCGGTGTAGGTGGGCAGCGCGTAGAGCGTGCGGTCGTCGCTCCCGGCGAGCGCGCGATCGAAGCCCCGCTCGAGCGACGGGATCACCTCCAGGCGCCGCTGGCCGACGCCCGCGTACTTGAGCCGCAGCGCCAGCTCCTCGGCGCGCGTGCCCGAGCACACCACCCGCCCGGCCCGCGGTGCGAGCGTCTCGAAGTCCGCGTCCCAGATCCAGGAGATGTCGCGCCCGTCCGCGATGCGGTCGTTGAGGACCATCCAGAGGTCGAGCTCACCCTGGCCGTCCGCGGCTGCCACCGTGCGGAACACCTCGTTCGCCCCGGCGGGGTTCTTGACCAGGAGGATCGCCATCCGGCGGTTCCCCAGGTCGATCTCCTCCGCACGGCCGAACGCGGCCGAGAAGGACTCGAGCCCCCGCTCCACCTGCTCGAGCGTGGCGCCCACCTCGAGGCAGCAGGCGGCGGCCGCGGTCGCGTTGTAGACGTTGTAGAGGCCCGGCAGCCGCAGCGAGACGTCCACCACGCCCGCCGGGGAGGACAGGGTGAAGCGCGAGCCCGCCATGCCGCGCAGCTCCACCGCGCGCGCCGCGACGGACGGCGCGGGCCGAGCGTTGCCGCAGTGGGGGCACTCGTACACGCCGAGGTGGCCGAGGTAGGCGGCCGCGTAGGTGTACGCCGTGCCGCAGCGCCGGCAGTGCTTCGCGTCGGAGGCGTGCTCGATCCGCTCCAGCGCGTGCGAGCGGTCCTCGAGGCCGAAGTAGCTCACCCGCTCGCGCGGGGTGCCCGCGCGGTCGCGCCCCAGGTCCGCCACCAGCGGGTCGTCGGCGTTCAGCACGAACGACGTCCGCCCGCCGCGCTCGGCGACCAGCGCGCTCCACTCGTCGGCAAGCTTTTCCAGCTCGCCGTAGCGGTCGAGCTGGTCGCGGAAGAGGTTCCCGAGCAGCGCGGTGTGGGGGGAGAGGTCGTCGACCACCTGGCGCAGCCAGGCCTCGTCCACCTCGAACAGCCCGATCCCCGGCTCGGCCGCGTCGCCGCCCGTCTGCTCGAGCAGCGCCGTCGCGACGCCTCCGGGCATGTTGGCGCCCGCCCGGTTGTGGACGGGCTCCAGCCCGGCCTGGCGCAGGATCGCCGCGATCATGCCCGCGGTGGTGGTCTTGCCGTTGGTGGCGCTGACCACGATCGCCCCGCGCTCGAGGCGCCCCGCGAGCCTGCCGATCGCGCGCGGGTCCATCCGCAGCAGCAGCCTGCCGGGGAAGCTCGTGCCGCCGCCCCGGCGGCTCGCGCGTGACATCGCGCCGGCCGCGCGCGCGAGCGCCACCTTGATCCTCAGGCCCGTGTCAGGCATGCGGGGCGATCACGCTCAGGCCGCCGCGCACGAGGCGAATGGTCGCGGGCAGCGTGGTGAGTGGGTCTCCGTCCGCGTACACGTCGAACGGCCGGTCCGCTGAGATTTCCACCTCACGCGCCCGGTGCGCACTGACCGTTTCCACCTCGACGTGCGTGCCCTTGAACACCTTCGGCAGGTTGGCGAGGAAACGCAGCTTCGACACCTGCTCGATGAAGATCACGTCGAGCAGCCCGTCGGAGGGGTCGGCGCCGGGCGCCATGTTCATCCCCCCGCCGTAGTAGCCCGTGTTGGCCGCGGCGACGGTGTAGCCCTCGAAGCGGTGCTCGCGGCCGTCGAGGCGCACCGTGAAGCGGGCCGGCTTCCAGGCCATCAGCGCCCGGATCCCCGCGTACAGGTACACGAGGTTGCCCCGCACGAGCCTTGCGTCGTTGGCGATCCGGTTGGCCTCGGAGTCGTAGCCGAGCGACGCGATGCAGGCGAACGGCCGGCTGTTCGCCTCTCCCAGGTCGAGCGCCTTGCGCACGCCGTCGAGCAGCACGCGCGTGGCGCCGCCGACGTCGTCCGGGATGCCGAGCGCCCGCGCGAAGTCGTTCCCGCGGCCCGCCGGCACGACCCCGAGGGGAGTGGAGTCGCGCAGCGCGCCGGCGAGCTTGCCCACGAGCCCGTCTCCGCCCAGCGCCACGACCACCTCGCCGCGCCGGGCCGCGTCCCGTGCCGCGTGCGTCGCGTGGGCCATGTCACGGGTCTCGACGACCCGGTGCTCGGCGCCCGCCTCGTTCAGCGCCTGTTGCAGGCTGGGCAGCACGCGCAGCGGCTTCCCCCCGGCGGCGGTCGGGTTCATCAGGATGGCGAAGCGGCGGTCGTCGCTCACGGCCGTCGTGCAAGGTAGTAGGTGCCGGGGCCGCCCGCCCCTGCGGCGACCGTCTCGAGCCCGTGCCGCGCGAAGCCGCGGGCGAGCGTCGCCGCCGGCGTGTAGAACGGCGTTGCGGGCCCCCGCGAGGCGACCGCGATCACGTGCCCGCCGGGGCGCAGCAGACCTGCGACCTGCTCGAAGAACGGCGGCATGTTCAGCAGCACCACGAGGTCGTAGCTCTGTCCGCGGTCCAGCGTGACGACATCCGCGACGAGGAACCGCACGCGGGGATCGCCCGTCTTCGAACGTGCGATGTCGATCATCGCCGGTGCGACGTCGATGGCCGTCACCTGCACGTCGGGGTATCGCTCCGCCAGCAGCAACGCCCCTGCCCCCGTGCCCGTGCCGACGTCGAGAGCCCGGGCGGGAGCGCCGGGCAGCAGGTCCAGCGCGGCGGTCAGCGCCGCGAGCCGCTGCGGGTCGCTGGCAAACCGCTGGTCCCATCCGGCGGCAACGCTGTCGAAGAACCGGGTCACCGGGCGACGCAGGAACCGCCAGGCCCACGGGGCACGCGTGAGCGTGCGGTTCAAGACTCGCCCGAGG
>JBOGZM010000284.1:0-6162 GCA_050697255.1 Solirubrobacterales bacterium | reverse complement strand
GAGTCCCAGGTGTGCAGGTCCTTGCCGGTCCCCCAGGTCGACTCCAGGACGTCAGCGCTCCGGGGCTCGTGGCGGTCGAGCGCCTCAGGGAGCGTCGCGAGCGCCAGCCCGCGGCGTCCGGCCTCCGCGATCACCGCGTCGAGCCACACCGGGCCCTCGTACCACCAGTGCCCGAGCAGCTCGGTGTCGAGCGCGCAGGTGACGAGACCGGCTCGCCCCCGGGCGAGCCGGTATGCGCTTGCGCGACGGATCACCTGCTCCACGAAGTGAGCAGCGTGCTCCCTGGCCCGCGCATGCGCCGCGTCGCGGTCGTAGGTCCGGCCGCTGTTCGCCCACGCCCGCATGCCGTTGACCGTCTGGGCGTGGTAGTCGCGGTACACCGGGTCCGACGGGTAGCCGCGATCGTCCCACACGAGCGCGATCGTGCTCCAGTCGAGCGGGACCGCAACCGTCCCCCCCGCGGCGATCGGCTGGAGGTGATCGAGCGGGTCTGCGACCGCCGTCTGGTCGACGCAGAAGGCGCGCACGCCGGCGCGCGAGAGCTGCTCCTCGAGGCCCGGCCGGTAGGCGCACTCGGGCAGCCAGAAGCCGCCGCTCCAGGCCCCGAAGCGCGCGCGGTGGGCGGCCACGCCGGCTTCGACCTGCATCCGCACGCCGTTGTCCGTGGCGAGCAGCGGCAGCACGGCATGCGTCGCGCATGACGCCCAAAGGTTCAGCGCGCCGCGGTCGCGCAACCCGAGCAGCGCTCCCAGCAGGTCGCCGTCCCTGCGCTCGAACTCCAGGGCGGCGTGCTCGTAGTCGGCGGCCGAGAGCCGCAGGGCCGCGGCCGCCTCACCCTGGCCGGCGCGCTCGAGCCCCTGGGCGTCCTCGCTGTGGCAGTCGCGGCGAGTGCCGCGCATGAACTCCAAGAACCGTTTCCCCACCTCGGGCAGCGCGAGCTGGTCCGCCAGCACCGGGGTCACGCCGAGCGTGGCGATCCCGCGGCCGCCCTGCTCGACATGCCGCTCGAGCACCTCGAGCAGCGGGAGGTAGGAGGAGGCCATCGCCTCCAGCAGCCACTCCTCGCCGAAGGGCCACGTGCCGAAGCCCTCCACGTAGGGCATGTGGGAATGGAGCAGGATGCACAGCTCTCCCCTGTCACGATCGGCGCTCATGGGCGGCACACCGCCAGCAGGTCGAGCGACCGCTCGAGTGGCCCGTCCCGCAGCACGAAGTCGCGCTCGCTGATCGCCGGGACGAACCGCGAGTAGAAGGGCTTCGTGACGCGCAGCGCCGCGTGCGCGCGGTCCCAGCCCGCCCGCAGCGCCAGCTCGTGCGCGCGCAGCTTGCGGGCATGGAACAGGCCCAGCAGCGCGACGGTGCCGAACTGGGGCGCCACCAGGTCGCGGTACTCGGCCGGCGCGTATTCGCGCACGTGCCACGGGTTGTCCGAGCGCTCCGCTCCCGGGGGCGCCAGCGTGAGGCGGTTCGGGGTGCTGACATAGGCGACGCCGCCGGGGGCGAGCAGTCCGGCAAAGCGCTGCAGCAGCAACGCGGGCTCCGTCACGTGCTCGATCGTCTGGAGGAAGACGATCGCGTCCCACGGCGCCCCCTCGTCCCACTCCTCGACCAGCCCCCGCTCGAAGCCCAGGCCCGGCGCCGGATAGCGCAGCCGGGCGTGCTCGTGCGCCTCCGGGTTCGCATCGACGCCCGTGACCTGCGCCGCGCTCTGAGCCAGGAGCGCGGCGCCGTAGCCCTCGCCGCACGCCATGTCGACGACCCGCAGGCCGCCACAGCGCGCCGCGATCCAGCGGTAGACGGCCAGGTGGCGGCGGTACCAGTAGTTCTCCTCCGGCACATCCGGGAGGGTGCGCTCCCCGGTCAGCTCGAGGGGCGGCACGCCCGGCGGCTGATCTCGCTGTACATAAGTGGTCAAAGGAATGCTGATCGGGTGGCAGGGACCGCGCGGCGGCTCAGGTTATAGTCCGCGCGCTCTCGATGGCAGCAACCGTGCCAGCTCTCGATACCGAGCGGATCCGCGACGCGAACATCCGCTACCACGACGCCGCGGCCCGCGGCTACGACTCCAAGTGGGCGATCGACTACGGGGAGATCGGCGCCCGCCAAGTGCTGGGCAAGCTCTCCAAGGCCCTCGGACAGCGGCCGGCCCGCTACGAGCGCGCGCTGGAGATCGGTGCCGGCACAGGGTACTTCAGCCTGAATCTCCTCCAGCAGGGCGTGATCGGAAGCGCGGTTGCCACGGACATATCGCCCGGGATGCTGGAGCGGCTTGACGAGACGGCCCGGGAGCTGGGGCTCGACGTCGAGACCCGGCAGGCCGACGCGGAGTCGCTGCCCTTCCCGGACGGCTCGTTCGACCTCGTGCTGGGCCACGCCGTGCTCCACCACCTGCCGGGGCTCGAGCAGGCGCTGTCGGAGTTCCACCGCGTCCTCTCGCCCGGTGGAACGCTGGCGTTCATGGGCGAGCCCTCCGCTCACGGCGACCGGCTCGCAGCCATGCCCAAGCGCCTCGGCGCGCTGGTCGAGCCGGCGTGGCGCCGCATGATGCGGGCCGCGCCGACGGCGAGCGCCGGATCGGCCGCTCCTGCCGAGGAGACGTACGGCGAGCTCGAGGGCCTCGTCGACGTGCACACCTTTACGCCCGGCGCGCTGCATGGGCTCGTGGGTGACGCGGGCTTCACCCACGTGCGGGTCTCCGGCGAGGAGCTGCTGGCGAACGTCTACGGGTGGTTCCTGCGCCGGCTCGAGTCCGACGTCGAGGCGACGACGGTGCCCTACGCGTGGCACAGGTTCGCGTTCAGCAGCTACCTGGCGCTGCAGTGGGTGGACGGCAGGCTGCTCGAGCCGCGGCTGCCCGCCAGCCTGTTCTACAACCTGCTCGTTTCCGGCCGCCGGCCGTTCTGACCAGGCCCCCGGCGATATGGGGCGCCGATCGAGGCGAGCCCTAGACTTGCGGCCGATGGCTTCCGACGTAAGGGACCTGCCGCTGTTCCCGCTGCCGCTGGTGCTGCTCCCCACAGAGGTGGTGCCATTGCACATCTTCGAGGAGCGCTACAAGGAGATGATCGCCCTGTGCCTCGATGAGCACTGCGAGTTCGGGATCGTGTGGCTCTCGGACGAGGGCCTGAAGGAGATCGGCTGCACCGCCAGCGTGGCCGAGGTGCTGGAGCAGATGGAGGACGGGCGGATGAACATCCTGGTCCGGGGGGGCACGCCGTTCCGGCTGCTCGAGCGCCAGGAGCAGCACGCCTATCCGGCCGGCACCGTCGAACTGCTCGGCGACCAGAGCGCGTCCGAACCCGAAGAGACCGGTGGCGACGCGCGTGAACGCTATGCCGACCTCCTCGAGACCCTCACCGACGAGCGCCCCGAGCCGGCCGCGCTCGACGAGCTGTCCGCCTACGAGATGGCGGCAAGCGTGGACATCGACCTGGAGGTCAAGCAGGGGCTGCTCGAGCTGCGCTCTGAGGAGGCACGGCTGCGGCTGCTGGCGCGTCTCTTCAAGGCAGGCATCAAGAGCCTCGAACGCGCACGGGCGGTCGCCGAACGCGCGTCGGGCAACGGCAAGGTCGACGTCCGCTAGGTCTAGTCGACCACGACGGCTGTGCCCCCACGGCGGGGGTCGCCGGCGCCCGACATGTCGCCCGTCCTGCTGTCTCGGCGGGCGGCCTGCGCGCCGCCGAAGTAGAGGTTCAGCCCCTTCCAGCGCACGACCCGGTAGCCGCGGCGCTCCAGCTCGTCCAGGGACTCGGCGCTGAAGCCCGGCTCCGCATGGAGCGTGTCGGCCTCGTAGTGGACGCGCCCCGTCCGCACGGCCTCGGTCACGTCCATGCCGCAGTCGATCACGTAGCGCACGACCTGCAGGATCGCGGACCGCAGGCGGTTCGACCCGGCGCTGCCGAGTGACATCTCCACCTCGCCGTCGCGCAGCACGACCGTGGGCGCCATCATGCTGGTCACCCGCGTCCCCGGAGCAAGACGGTGGAACCCGAGCGGGTTCAGGTCCTCCTCCCCGAGCATGTTGTTCAGGTGCACACCGGTGCCCGGCGTCATGATGCCCGATCCGGTGCCGTTGGAGCAGGTGACGCTGACCGCGTTTCCGTCCACGTCGAGGGTCGATATGTGCGTCGTCGAGCCAAGCGGCTCCCCGCCGGCCGTGCGTCCGCCGCTCGACACGCGTTCCGCCACGCTTGCGGCAGCGTGCTCGAGGCTCGACGGCGACAGGAAGCCGGCGGCGAACCCGTCCTCGTGCAGGCGGTCGTGAAAGTCCGCGCCACGTGCGCCGGCCGCCTCTGCCATCACCTCCAGGAACAGCTGGAGCGCGTCCGGGTCGTCGAACGGCGCCGGATCGCCGAGCCGCTCGAGCAGGTCGAGCGCGAAAGCGATCAGGACTCCGCCCGAGGACGGCGGCGGGTTGGTCAGCACGTGCCGGCCGCGGTACGCGGCCTCCACCGGCCGCCGCTCGACCACCTCGTAGGCGGCGAAGTCCTCCGGGGAGAGCATCCCTCCCTGCTCGTGCACCCAGTCACTGATCCGCTCTCCCACCTCGCCGCCGTACAACCATCCCGGGCCCTCGGTCGCCAGCCGTTCGAGCGCATCCGCGAGGTCGGGGAAGCGGAACAGGTCGCCGGTCGTCAGCATCCGGTCCTCCGGAGCGTAGAGCGCGCGGGTCTCCGGGTAACGCGTCAGGATCGGCTCCAGGATCGTGAAGACGTAGGCGTGCTCTGGCGTCACCCGCACTCCATCCCGCGCAGCCTGCACAGCGGGCTCGATCAGGTCGCCGAACGGCAGCGAGCACCAGCGCTGCGCTGCCTCCCACAGACCGGCCGCGGTGCCCGGAACGCCACACGACGCCGGGCCGACGTTGAACACCTGCGGCACCTGATCGAACAGCACCTCGAGCGCGACCAGCTCCGCGCGGCGGCCACCGGGATCGAGCCCTCGCCCGCCCGCCTCGACGAAGAAGTCGAGCAGGGTGTCGCCCTCTCCCTCGACGTGCGCCAGCATGAAGCCGCCCGCCCCGAGGCCGGTGAGGGGGCTCTCGGTCGCGAACGAGGCGAGCACCGCGGACACCGCCGCGTCGAATGCGTTGCCGCCCGCGCGCAGCGCCTTGGCACCCGCCTCCGCGGTCAGCGGATGACCGGCTGCGACCACCCCTTTCATTGGCGGCAGCGTAGCCGCCGCGCGAGCAGGGCTAGCGCTGCGGGACGAACTCGGGGATCTCGAAGTCCCCGGCGCCGAGTCCCGCGGTGCCTCCGCGGCGCACCCGCGGCTCGCCCTTGGGCTCGCGGAAGTCGCCCGCGCTCGAGCGGCGCGTCGGGCGGTCGCCGTAGCCGGTCGCCACGACGGTCACCCAGCACTCGTCTGAGATCTTCTCGTCGATCATCGCGCCGAAGATGATGTTCGCGCTCGGGTGCGCGGCCTCGGACACGGCCCGCGCGGCCTCGTTGACCTCCCACAGCGAGAGGTCGCGGCCACCCGTGATCGACAGCAGGATCGAGCGCGCGCCCTCCACCGAGGTCTCGAGCAGGGGCGAGGAGACCGCCTCCTGCGCGGCCTGCGTGGCGCGCTTGTCGCCCGTCGCCATGCCGATGCCGAGCAGCGCCTGGCCCGCGTCGCTCATGATCGTGCGCACGTCGGCGAAGTCGAGGTTGATCAGCCCCGGCAGCGTGACGAGGTCGGAGATGCCCTGGACGCCCTGGCGCAGCACGTCGTCGGCGACGCGGAAGGCGTCCACCATCGAGGTGCCCTTCTCGAGCACCGACAGCAGGCGGTTGTTCGGGATCACGATCAGCGTGTCGACCTGCTTCGCCAGCTCGGCCACGCCCTCCTCGGCCTGGCGCGCGCGGCGCGTGCCCTCGAAGCCGAACGGCTTGGTCACGATGCCGACCGTCAGCGCACCGATCTCGCGCGCGATCCGCGCCACCACCGGAGCGGCCCCGGTGCCGGTGCCGCCGCCCGATCCGGCGGCGACGAAAACCATGTCGGAGCCCTTCAGCAGGCTCTTGATGCGGTCGTCGTCGTCGATCGCGGCCGCGTGCCCGACGGACGGGTCCGATCCGGATCCCAGCCCGCGGGTGATCTCGGCGCCGATGTGGAGCGTCACGTGCGCGGAGCTCTGCTGGAGCGACTGCAGGTCGGTGTTGACGGCGATGAACTCGA
>JBOGZM010000283.1:0-2634 GCA_050697255.1 Solirubrobacterales bacterium | reverse complement strand
GCGCCAGCGCTTGCGCGGGCGCGTCCCGCGCAGGAGCGGCATCCGCGTCGGGGGGATCCGTAGCCCGAGGGTCCGGACGCGCTCTCCTCGCACCGGCAGGTCCATCAGTCGAGGAACGTCGCGTAGTCCTCGACCGGGGCGCGCTCCGGCGCGTCGGCTGTCTGGCGGGCGCGGCCCAGGTAGAGGACCCCGACGAAGCGCTCGTCGCCGCGGAGGCCGATGGCCGCGGCTCCGGACTCGGTCCTCAGGACTGCCGGCGTGCGCCAGTAGCCGGCCAGGCCGCGGGCGTGCGCGCCCAGCAGCACGTTGTACGCGGCGCACGCCGTCGCGTGGGCGTCCTCCTCGTCCTGGACCGGGTCGGCAGAGCGCCTCGCCGAGACGACCACCAGCGTGGGCGCGCGGTCGAGCTTCGCCGCCGCAACCCGTCCGAGCTCCTCCGGGTCGGCGCCGTCCGGCGCGGTGGCCCGGGCAAGCTCGGCCGCGGCGGCCTTCAGCGCCTCCAGCGCGCGCGGGCCCACCACGCGGAAGCGCCACGGGTTCGTGAGGTGGTGGTTCGGCGCCCAGCGCGCCAGCTCCAGCAACTCCTCGAGCGTGCCGCGGTCCACCGGCTCGGTCTCGAAAGCCTTGACCGTGCGCCGCGTGCGGATCGCGTTCTCGACTTCCACGGGGCCTATTCTTGCCGGATCGCGGCCCCGGCAGACACCCAGGCCCCTGCTCGCGAGCGGGTCTTCTCCGGCATGCGCCCGACCGGGCGGCTGCACATCGGGCATTGGTTCGGTGCGCTCCAGAACTGGATCAGCTTGCAGGAGGAGTACGAGTGCATCTACAGCGTCGTCGATCTGCACGCCCTCACGACGGGCTTCGACGACGTCTCCAGGATCCACGATGACGGCATCGAGATGCTGGCCGACTGGATCGGCGCCGGGGTGGACCCGGAGCGCTCGATCGTCTTCCGGCAGTCGCAGGTGCCCGAACATGCCGAGCTGGCGCTGCTGCTGGGCATGATCACGCCGAAGTCGTGGCTCGAGCGGGTCCCGACCTACAAGGGTCAGATCGCCGAGCTGGGCGAGCAGATCGACACCTACGGGTTCCTCGGCTACCCGCTGCTCCAGACCGCCGACATCATCCTTTACCACGCCACCAAGGTCCCGGTGGGGCAGGATCAGCTGCCGCACCTCGAGCTGGCGCGCGAGGTCGTGCGCCGCTTCAACCACCTGTACGGGCGCGGCGGGGAAGTGTTCCCCGAGCCCCAGGCACTGCTGACGGAGGCGCCCATCCTGCTCGGGATCGACAACCGCAAGATGTCCAAGAGCTACCGCAACGCGATCGAGCTGGGGGCCGACCCCGACACGATCCGTGACATGGTGGGACGGATGATCACGGACCCACAGAAGGTCCGGCGCGGCGACCCGGGCCGCCCGGAGATCTGCAACGTCTTCTCCTACGACAAGCTGTTCGGCACCCCCGCCGACCGCATCGCCGAGATCGACCGCACGTGCCGCACCGGGGAGCTGGGCTGCCGCGAGCACAAGGACGAGATCGCGGAGCGGATCGTGGAGTACCTGCGCCCCTTCCGGGAACGGCGCGAGCAGGCGCTGTCGGACCGCGGCGAACTGGAGCGCATGCTGGACCGCGGCGCCGAGCGGGCGCGCGAGACCGCGGTGCCCAACATGGAGAAGGCGAAGGAGGCGATGGGCCTGTGACCACGGTCGAGCAGCCTTGGTCGCTCGACCTCGACGTCTTCGAGGGTCCCTTCGACCTGCTCGTGACGTTGATCCTGAACGAGGACGTGGACCTGCTCGAGGTGCACCTGGCGGAGATCGTCCTGTCCTATGTCGAGCGGCTCGAGGCGCGCGGCGAGCTGGACCTCGAGGCGGCCACCGAGTTCCTGATCCTGATCGCGGCGCTGCTGGAGCTGAAGTCGCGGCTCATGCTGCCCTCAGCGGACGACGAGGGACTCGATCTCGACCCTCGGGAGGCGGCCGAGGAGCTGGTGGCGCGGCTGCTCGAGTACAAGCGGTTCCGTGCGGCTTCGGAGTGGATGCACGAGCGCCTCGCCGCCGAGCAGGGCTACCGCTACCGTGTCGCGCCGCTGCCGCCGGAGCTGCGCCGGGTGACCGTGGAGGCCGCTGGAAAGGTCTACGACCCGGAGCGGCTGACCGAGTCGATCGCGGCTCTGTTGCGGGTCCCGCCGCCGGTGGACACGAGCCACATGACCCGTGTGACCGTGTCGCTCGACCGGCGCCTCGCGCACCTGCGCGAGCTGCTGCGCTCCCGGGCGTCGTTCTCGTTCGACGACGCGGTCGCCGACTCGGACCGCATGACGCAGGCCGTGACGCTGTTCGCCCTGCTCGAGCTCTACAAGGCGGGCGAGCTCGTCTGGCGCCAGCGAGAGAATTTCGGGCCGATCGAGATCATGGCCGCCGAACGGAGCATCTCCTGAACCCCATCGCCCGGCAGGTTGCCGCGGTGCTCTTCTGCTCCCCCGAGCCGGTGAGCCACGAGGACCTGTGCGAGGCGATCGGCTGCGCGGCGCCACGCCTCGACGATGCGGTCGAGGAGCTCCAGGCGCTGTTCGCCCCGCAGGAGACAGGGATCGTCCTGCGCGAGGTTGCCGGAGGCCTGACTCTCGCC
>JBOGZM010000282.1:0-4993 GCA_050697255.1 Solirubrobacterales bacterium | reverse complement strand
ATCGCGTCGGTGATCTCGAGCTCGTCGCGCCACGAGGGCTCGATCGAGCGGGCCGCGTCGAAGATCACGGGCGTGAACATGTAGACGCCCACCAGTGCGAGGTCGGAGGGTGGGTCCTTGGGCTTCTCCACCAGCCGCACGATGCGGTCCCCATCCAGCTCGGCGACGCCGTAGTGCTCGGGATCCGGCACGGGCGTCAGCAGGATCAGGGCGTCCGGCTCGGAGTGCCGGAACTGCTCCACCAGCTCGGTGATCCCGGACTTGAGCAGGTTGTCGCCCAGGTACATCACGAACGGGCTCTGGCCGAGGAACTCCGCGGCGGTCAGCACGGCGTGGGCGAGCCCACTGGGCTCCTCCTGCTCGATGTAGGTGATCTCGACGCCGAACTGCGACCCATCGCCGGCGGCGGCGCGGATCTCGTCGCCGGTCTCAGGGGCGATGATGATGCCGACCTGGCGGATGCCCGCGGCCGCCATCGCCTCCAGCCCGTAGAAGAGGACCGGCTTGTTCGCGACGGGAACGAGTTGCTTGGCGCTGGTGTGGGTGATGGGCCTGAGGCGGGTGCCCTTACCGCCGGACAGCACCAGGCCCTTGAGTTCTTGCATTGCTTCCAGCGTATCGAGGAGGGGGCCAATGGCGCGCGTAAGGGTTCCGCTCGTGAATGGCAGCCAATATGCTCGCTCCATGGGGGAGTGGAGAAGCACAACCCGTTGTGGTCTCCTGGCGATGACGATCGCGGCTGCGCTGATCGCGTCGTTGCCGATGAGCGCCGATGCAGCCTTCCCGGGCCGGAACGGCAAGCTGGCGTTCGGCCTCGCGACTCAGCTGGGCATCGACCTGTGGACAGTAGAGCCGCCCGCCACGACCTTCGAGCGATTCAGTTCCGATCCGCTGCACGACACGGAGCCTGACTGGTCGCCCAACGGGCGCTGGATCGCGTTCGCGCGATCGATTTCTCCGTGTTGCCAGAACGCGGACATATGGATCGCCCGCTCCGACGGGTCGGATCAGCGGCGGTTGATAGACCACGGGGCGCACGACACCATGCCGTCGTGGTCGCCCGACGGCACGCAGATCGTCTTCGCCAGCTCGCGCAACGACGCAACGCCGCACGGCGCCTTCGACTTCGATCTGTTCGTGGTCAATGCCGACGGGACGGGACTGCGCACGTTGGTGTCCGTGCCCGACTGGAGTGACGAGGATCCGGCCTGGTCCCCGAGCGGTGAGAGGATCGCGTTCGCAGTCAGGTGCGCCGGGTCCTGCACCGGCGGGCGTACCGGAATCCGCGCGGTCGCGGTCGACGGGACGGGTGAGCGCGCCGTCACGCCGCTCAACCGGCTGGCCATCGATCCGGACTGGTCTCCGGATGGGTCCTTGCTGGGCTACTCGAGCGGCACCGCGCTCTTCACCGTGAACCCAGACGGCGGTACCCCGATGGCGCTGCCTGCATCGCCACACCGCCGCACCGAGCCCACTTGGTCCCCCGACGGCACGAGGATCGCCTTCTCCGGAATGTTCCTGGGCCACATGAACCTGGATGGCACGGCCTTCGAGCCGCTCTCCGCCGGCGCTGCGGGTGGCCTCAGCTGGCAGCCGCTCGGCCCACAGCGCTCCGACTTCAGGAACGGCCCCGCATTCTGCCGCGCCGAGCGGGAATTCCTCGGCGAGCGGGACTTCGACGCGCAGTACGCGACCTTCGGGAAGTGCGTGTCGGGAAAGAGCTGACCGCGCTCGGCTAGTACACACCGCCGAGCTTGGAGTGGTCCCAGCTCACGGTCTCGACGACCTCGAACCGGATCGCGACGCGCTTGGCGGCCTGGCCCTTGAGCGCGTCTCGCATCCCCTCCGCGCCGGGCTGCGTGCCCTGGTACTTGGCGAACAGCTCCTCGGCGAAGTCGAGGATCGGATCGGTGTCGTACTCGATGTGCGCGCGGGTCCTGAGCATCACGCCCTTCAGCTCCGCGTACTCGCTGCCGGACTCGACCAGGCACGTGGCGTGGTCGTCGCGCTCGAGGTTCTTGACCTTCTGGGACTTGCGGTAGGTCCAGCTCCACGGCTCGGTGCCGCGCATCACGTACCAGAGCGCCGTCACGTGGGGCCAGCCGTCGCGGCCGTTGCTGGCGACGTTCAGGACGCGCTCACGCGCGAGAAAGGACGCAACCTCGTCGGGCGTCAGCTTGATCTGATCGCGGCGACTCGGCAACGCTCAGTCGGGATGCAGCCGCAGGTAGCGCGCACCGCCGGCGGCATGGATCTCGTGGTCCTCGAGATATGCGGGGTTCGTGCGGCCTGTGCGCCAGCCCTCGATCAAGTCGTCGTAGTGGCGGGAGCCGGGGTGGCCCGACTGGCCGGTGGTGAGCTGCCAGCGGGACCGTGAGGGATCCCCGAGGTCGGCCACCATCCGGTACACGGGGCCCCACACCGCCTTGAACGGCTCCGTCGCCAGGTAGCCGGTCTGGGTCACGGTCTCGCTCGCGCCCCCGACCTCGACCGAGCGGTTGAAGATGTGCCGGAACAGCGGGTTGGCGGCGCCGAAGGGGTGCATGAACTCGGCCTCGTGCACCCGGCCCCAGCGCCACCTCTCCTGGTTGCGGCCAAAGCGCTCCTCGAGTCCGTCGAGCGCCGTCTCGAGCGCGTCCAGCGCGACGTCGTTCCACTCGCGTCCGGCGGGTTGCTCCGGTGAGGCGAACCACATCCGGTCGCCCTCGTCCCACATGCTGAGGAGGCGTTCCTGGAACCTCCATGGGGACGAGACGACTTCGAACAGCGACACGCCGGACCTGTTCATCCAGCGCTCCTGCAGCTCGCCGTCGTGGACTGCCGCACGCACGATGGTCTGCGCGAACACCACCGTGAAGGCGTGGACCACCGTCGCGGCGACCGAGTCGGGGGTGAGCAGGCCGTTCCAGCTCTTGAGGCGCTCGATCGCGCGCGTCTCGCGCTGATGGTTGGGGTGCAGGCGCGAGAGCCGGTGGACGGTCTCGATGCCCGGGAGCGACAGGAAGTCGTGCTGCATGCGCTCGAAGTCCACAGCCGAGTGGCGCTCGCGCACGCCGAGCATCTCCTCGATCCGCTGTGCGCGGTAGCCGGTCATCCACTCCGACGTGATGTGGTGCGGGTAGTCGTCCCCGACGATGCGGTTGTTCGCCGTCACGAGGAAGCCCTCGGGCGGGTTCACCACCCGCGGCAGGTCCTCGTAGGGGATCGTCCCGTCCCACTCGAACTCGCCGGTCCAGCCGGGCTTCGGCAGGTCCGGCGTGCCGCCCTTGCGCAGCGGGATGCGGCCCGCGAGCTGATAGCCGATGTTCCCGTCGCGGTCCGCCCAGAGGAGATTCAGCGGCGGGACGTGATGCGTCGCGGCCGCCTCCAGCAGCTCCTCGCCGTTGCGCGCCCGGGCAAAGTCGTATCCGGACTCGGTCAGCAGCGGATACTGGAGGCCGGTCCATGACAGTGCAAGCGGCTCCTCGGCGCCCAGCACGTCGCTCACGATCGGCCCGTGGTGGGTGACCGTCACGTCGATCGTGTCGGGGTGGGAGCGCCCCTTGACCTCGATCTCCTCGCGCACGATCGCGCCCTCGCGCCAGCCGCCCTCGAACTCGTACAGGCGCGCGTCGTCGGCGTTCAGCCGCTCGACGAACAGGTCCTGCGTGTCGGCCATCACGTTCGTGAAGCCGAACGCGACGCGGTCGGTCTGGCCGAACACCGGGAAGGGGTTCGTGGGCAGAGTCGCCCCCCGCAGGCGGTATTCGTCGCAGACGAGGTCCGCCTCGTACCAGAGATCCGGCGCCGTGAAGGTCAGGTGAGGGTCGCATGCGAGCAACGGCTTCCCCGTTACCGAGCGCTCGCCGGACACGACCCAGTTGTTCGAGCCCGTCGCCTGCATGCCGAGGCCGAGTGCCTCGCGCACGCCCGCGATCTGCTCTGCGATGTCGTCGCCCTCGCCTGCATAGGGCTCGCCGGGCCTGACGACGATCGGGTTGCCGCGCGGGTACTGCGGCTCGAGCTTCGCCGCGCGCTCGGGACCGGCGAGCCGCACGATGCGGGCGCGCAACAGCTCCATCTCCCAGTTGGTGGAGAGTCCGAACCCCATCAGCTTGGCTGCCGCCAGCAGATCCACCGTGTGCCAGGGCTCGGGCTCGAGGCGCAGGAGCTGGAACTCGATCGGCAGCGCGCGGGCCGAGTTGATCGCGGCGTTGATCCCGGTCACGTAGGCGGTCGCGAGCGCCGCCAGCCGCGGGGACAGCTCACGCGCCTCGCGCTCGGCCGCACGGCGCATCCCGAGCGTGCGCATCAGCCGGTCCGCCGGGAGGGAGTCCTCGCCCGCGAACTCCGACAGCCGCCCGGCGGTGGCGCGGCGGAAGAACTCGAGTTGCCAGAGACGGTCCTGGCCGTGGCAGAAGCCGAGCGCGAACGTCACGTCATGCGCCGTGCGCGCACGCACGTGCGGGACTCCGAAGCGGTCGCGCAGCAGGTCCACCGGCGCTTCCAGCCCGCGCAGGTTGACGCGGCCGGAGGTCTGCGGCAGCGGGCGCCTGAAAAGCTGGTACCAGAGCCCGGCCGCGCCCAGCGCGGCGCCCAGCGTGCCGCCGGTGGCGATCCGTGCGAGTGGCGTGCCGAGCATCGTCGCCGATTCTCTCAGGTCGGGGCGCGCCGGCGATACGTGCGAGTCAAGTGGAGTCCCCTGGCGGATGCACCACCAGCACCGGTCGCTCGCAATGGTGCACCACGGCGGATGAGACGCTGATATCCGACGGGAGCGCCAGGAGGCTCGCCGACACGACCTCGGCCACGGGGGTCCACACCGACACGACTATTGCCGGCCTGACCGCGAACAGGCGTCCTGCGCTCTCGACCGCGGCGCGGGCAGGCGCGGACCCGTCGTAGGCGATCAGGGTGATCGCTCACGGGCCCAGCTCAGGGCGGAGCTGCGCTACGCCGCGGCCTTCGCGCGCCGGCGTCTGCCGGCCAGCGCCCGGGCCGCCTCGTGCACGGC
>JBOGZM010000281.1:0-2576 GCA_050697255.1 Solirubrobacterales bacterium | reverse complement strand
AAGTCAGGACGGTAAGGCAGGACCGACTCCCTTGGAAGCGACGGGGGGCCGCCGAGGAACAGCGAGGAGACTAGGAGGGGCGCGACGCTCGCCGGCGTTCGAGCTGGATCAGCTCCTCGGGGTCCGCGCATTCGACCACCTGCAGCGTCGTATGGTGGATGTCGAAGCGCTCCTCCAGCATCCGCTGCATCCGTGCGAGGACCTCGTCGCGCCCCGCGCCGCGCTCGACCAGCACGTGCGCCGAGAGCGCGGGAAATCCGGGCGTGACCGTCCAGACGTGCAGGTCGTGCACCTCCACGACCCGCGGCTCGGCCGCCATCGCCTCCCCCACGGCCCGCACATCGGTGCCAGCCGGAGCGGACTCCAGCAGCACGTCGACGGGCTCCTTCAGCAGCCGCCAGGAGCCCGCGGCGATCAGCGCCGCGATCACGAGGCTGGCGACCGGGTCCGCGGCGTCCCAGCCGAACGCCAGCACGAGCGTGCCCGCCACGACGACGCCAACCGAGCTGAGCGCATCACCGGCCGAATGGCGCAGCACGCCCTCGAGATTGATGTCCTGCCGCTCCCCGGCCGCCAGCACCCAGGTCGCGGCCACGTTGCCGGCCAGGCCGATCAGCCCCAGCGCCAGAACTCCGGTGCCGTCGACGTTCGGCGGCTCCCCCAACCGGGCGAGCGCCTCTACGACGATCAGCACGGACACGATCAGCAGCAGCACCCCGTTGGCGAGCGCGCCCAGCACCTCGCTGCGCTGCAGCCCATAGGTCCGCGCGGGGGTCGGTGCGACGCCGGCCAGGCGCGCTGCCAGGAGGCCGATGCCGATCGCGCCCACGTCGGACGCCAGGTGTCCCGCGTCCGCCAGCAGCGCGAGCGAGCCCGTCAGGAGCCCGCCGACCACGGTCGCCACGAACAGCACGACGTTGATTGCGAGCGCCACCACCATGCGGCGCCGGTTGCCCGCGCGCCGGAGGTCCAGCGGCTCGTGGTGGCGGTGCGCGTGCCCGGCCATCGCTACAGGAACAGCTCCGCCGCGAAGTCGTCGTTGGCGGTGATCCGCCCGTAGACGAACTCGACCAGCTCGGCGTTCTCGAGGATGCGCTTGGCCAGCACCGGGTGCTCCCTGAGAGGTCCCTCGCGGTCACGCGGCATCCCGTTGCTCCACGCCCACCGCAGGTCCGCCCGCGTGACCGGGTGGCTGCCCCGAAACCCGGCGCCGTGGTGGTAGACGAGCGGCCCGTGGCGCGGCTCGCCGTAGACCCCGAACAGCACGGGGTGCAGGTCGCGGGCGTTCGCGCGCAGCAGCGGCTTCCAGTCCACGCCCAGCTCGGTGAGCCGCAGTGCGACCCGTCCGCCGACGTCCATCCCCCCGCTCGCCCGGTCGTCACGCCAGTCGCCGCCCAGCTCGTTCCAGAACCCGACCCGCGTGGCGCAGAACGAAGGGTGCGGATACGCGTCCTCGTTCTCGTCCCGGCGGATGGCCACGAGCGGCGCCTCGGCGAGCATTTCCTCGAGGGCATCCTCGATCGGCGCGACCGGGAATGCGTCGCCGTCGAGGAACACGATCACGTCGGCCGCGGCGGCCTCGGTCGTGACCTGTTCCGCCAGGAAGTTGAGCTTCTCGCCGTGGTCGCGCCAGCCCTTGCGCCTGTGGGCGAAGTGGAACCGGTCGGCGTGGCGCGTGACCCGGGGCCCGTTCAGGCACGTGTACACGGCGTAGGGGCCGCTGAGGTTGCGGCTCAGATGCCGCAGCTGCACGTCCACCCAGCGGTCGTCCACGTGATGGACCGTCGCGAAGTGGATCATCGGCCGGGCGGCCACGCGCGGCGCGCGGCGCTCTCTATCGGGATCACGCGCTCGATGGCGGCAATCGTACGCCGCCCGCCAGTGGCGTCTAGACGGCCGCCTTCTGCGGCGCCGCGGCCGGCTCCTCCGACGGCGCGTTGCCGGGAGCCTGCGCGACCACCGCCCCGTTCAAGGAGCCGTTGGCCTGGGCCTGGCTTGCGAGGTCCCTGGCGAGCTCGAGCCGCTCGGCGTACTCGGCGGTCTGCATGCGGGCGATGACCAGCCGCTGGATCTGGGCCGTGCCCTCGAACAGCTGGTAGATCTTCGCGTCACGGAACCACTTCTCGAGCGGGCAGTCCGTCGACATCGCCTCAGGCCCGACGAGATCCATCAGCGCCGTCGTCGCCCACATCGTGACGTCGCCACCCTTCAGCTTCGACATCGAGCCCTGAGCGCCGGTCATCGGAACGCCGTTGCGCCCCATCCATGCCGCGCGCCACACGAGCAGGCGAGCCGCCTCGATCTCGGTCGCGACGTCGGCGAGCACCTGCTGGATGCGCTGTTCCTGGAGCAGCGGGCGGCCCTCGTCGGTCCGTCCCCAGAGGTGCTCGAGGGTCCACTCGTACGCCGCCTGGGCGATGCCCAGCGCCGACGCGCCGACCGTCGGCCGGGTGATCTCGAACGTCGCCAGCGCCCCGGAGGCCTTGGAGCTCTGGCCGGAGCGGGCGCGCTCGAGCTTGCGCTGCAGCTTCTCCTCGCCGCCCAGGAGGGCGTCACCGGGGACGCGACAGTCCTCG
>JBOGZM010000280.1:0-2970 GCA_050697255.1 Solirubrobacterales bacterium | reverse complement strand
CGCCTGCGGACGGCGACGGCCGGCGCGAGCCGCTCAGCCCGATGCGGCGCCAGATCGCGGAGCACATGACCCGCAGCCGCCGCACGGCGGCACACGTGACGACGGTCGCCGAGGTCGACATGTCGCGGGTGGCCGCCCGCCGCACCGAGCTGAAGGAGCCGTTCGCGGCGCGGGGCGTGTCGCTCACCTACCTCGCGTTCGTGACGCGGGCGACCGTGGCGGCGCTGCAGGAGCACCCGGTGCTGAACGCCTCTCTGGACGACCACGAGCTGATCTACCACGACGACGTGAACCTGGGGATCGCGGTGGCGCTCGAGGAGGGGTTGATCGTGCCCGTGATCCAGAAGGCGCAGCGGCTCAACCTCGAGGGGGTCGCGGCCGCGATCGCCGACCTCGCCGGCCGCGCCCGCGGGAAGCGCCTGACACCCGAGGACGTGCAGGGCGGCACGTTCACCATCACGAACCCGGGGCAGTTCGGCACCGTCCTCGCCACGCCGATCGTGAATCAGCCCCAGGTCGCGATCCTCGACCTCGAGTCGATCGTGAAGCGGCCCGTGGTCGTCGAGGACGAGGGCGGCGACTCGATCGCGATCAGGCCGATGGTGAACCTGTGCCTGTCCTTCGACCACCGGGCGCTCGACGGCGCCGACGCAGCTCGCTTCCTGGGTGCCGTGAAGGCGCGCCTGGAACAATGGGCTGACGATGCCTGAGCGACACGCCGCCCGCGAGCTCTGGTGCATGCGCAAGGGGCTCGTCCCATATGCGGAGGCGCTCGAGCTGCAAAAGGCGCTCGAGAGGGCCCGCCAGGCGGGCAGCGTGCAGGACGTGCTGCTCCTGCTCGAGCATCCACCCGTCTATACGCGCGGTCGCCGCTCCGAGCCCGGTGAGCTGCCGATGGGCGAGGACTGGTACCGCGGGCAGGGAATCGACATCGTCGATACCGACCGCGGCGGGCGGGTCACGTATCACGGGCCCGGGCAGCTCGTCGGCTATCCGATCATGAGCCTGAAGCCCTACCGCGACGACGTGCACGAGTACATCCGCCGCATGGAGAGCGCGATCATCGCCGCGCTCGCAGACGTCGGCATCGCGGCCGGCCCGATCGCTGGGCTCACGGGGGTATGGACGCACGAGCCGCGCAAGATCGCGTCGATCGGCGTGCACGTGAGCCGCGGCGTCACGACCCACGGCTTCGCGATCAACGTCAACAACGACCTCCAGCCGTTCGAGTGGATCGTTCCCTGTGGCATCGACCACTGCCGCATGACGTCGGTGGCGAGGGAGCTTCACGCCCAGTTCGACATGGACCGCTTCATGGACATCGTGAGCCGTGAGCTCGGCGTCGCCTACGCGCGACTGCCGATCCGCCAGGACAGCGTCATCCTGGCCACCGCGGAGGCGGCGTGACCGACCGGCTGCACGTCACCCGCTCACGGGCCAAGCCGGGTGGCGGTCCAGGTCGCGACGCCGATGTCCTCCCGTTCCGCTCGCGCAAGCCGCCGTGGCTGAAGGTGAAGGCCCCGGGGGGCCCCACCTATCGCCACATCGAGCGGCTGATGCGCAGCAAGGCGCTGCACACAGTCTGCGAGGAGGCGAACTGCCCCAACATCGGCGAGTGCTGGGAACGCGGCACGGCCACGTTCATGATCCTGGGCGACGTCTGCACCCGCCGGTGCGGCTTCTGCAACGTGAAGTCGGGCGCGCCGGGCCTGGTCGACCGCGCAGAGCCTCTGCGGGTCGCTCATGCCGTGGACCAGATGGGACTGCGGCATTGCGTCGTGACGTCGGTGGACCGCGACGACCTTCCGGACCTCGGCGCGGGCGCCTTCGCCGCGACGATTCGAGCGATCAGGCGGCGCGCGCCCGCGTGCGCCGTCGAGGTGCTGACCCCGGATTTTCGCGGCCAGGAGATGCCACTCGCCCGCGTGCTCGACGCCCGGCCGGACGTCTTCAACCACAACGTCGAGACGGTGCCGCGACTGTATCCCCGGGCGCGGCGGGGGTCGGACTTCAGGCGCTCGTGCCGGGTGCTGCAGAACGCGAAGGGCATGGACTCGGAGGTGGTCACGAAGTCCGGGCTGATGGTCGGCCTCGGGGAGTCGATGGACGAGATGCTGGAGGCGTTCGCGCTCCTGCGCGAGCACGACGTGCAGGTCCTGACGGTGGGCCAGTACCTGCGCCCGTCCGAGCAGCATCTCCCCGTCGTCCGCTACTGGACGCCGGAGGAGTTCGCCCACATGGAGCGCGAGGCCTACGCGCTGGGCTTCGAGTCGGTCGCCTCCGGACCGCTCGTGCGCAGCTCGTACCACGCCGACGAGCAGGTCCCGGTACGGCGGGCCGCCGCGTACTAGCCGTTCGCCCTCGTCACTCCGGCCGGTGGCAGACGGCCTCGATGTTGTTCCCGTCGGGGTCGAGCACGAACGCGCCGTAGTAGGTCGGGTGGTACTGCTCGCGGATGCCGGGCGCGCCGTTGTCGCGCCCGCCCGCGGCCAGCGCCGCCTCGTAAAAGGCGTCCACGGTCGCGCGATCGGGGCTTGCGAACGCGACGTGCACCGGCCCACCCGGCTCCCGTGCGCCGACCCAGAAGTACGGTTTGCCGCCGGTCCCGAGCCCGCACGCCGCGTCCCCGATCTCCATCACGATCTCGTAGCCGAGCGGCCGCAGCGCCGCTTCGTAGAAGGCGCGGCTGCGGGGATAGTCGGCAACGCCGAGAATCACATGATCGAGCACCGGCCGATCCTACCGGGCCGTCGTTAGGCTTCCCGGACTTTGATTCCGCTTCGCGACAACATCCCCACGGACCACTTCCCGATCGTGACGGTCGTGTTCATCGCGATCAACGTGCTCGTGTTCCTGTTCCTCCAGGGGCCGTCGTTCTCGCTCTCGGGCGGCGATGCGGTCGAGACGGAGCCGGTGGTCGAGTACGGCGCGATCCCCTATCGGATCACCCATCCGGACAAGGGATGCGAC
>JBOGZM010000279.1:0-7917 GCA_050697255.1 Solirubrobacterales bacterium | reverse complement strand
CACCCGCTCCGACATCCAGTCGACAGGCGCGCTGCGGCGGCTGCTGCGCCTGATGCTGGGCGTGATCGACAAGCCGATCAAGCAGGTGAAGTTCCACGGCCGGCTGGGGGAGTCCTACGTGACGGCTTCGCCCGTCCAGATCAAGGCCGCCGTGCACCAGTTCCTGTACCTGCGACCCGCCAAGGGTCCCCTGAGCAGGAACCGCAAACGCTCCAAGTCGGCACGCGAGGGCGGCCGCGGCGCGGGCAAGGTCCCGCTGATCGACGTGACGGCGACCGGCAAGGCGCAGGCCGACCTCGCCAAGGAACGGGTCGGCTTCCCGGTCTACTACCCCCGCAGGCTGGTGCCCCGGTCCTCGTTCGCCGAGGACACCCCCCGCACCTACACGATCACCGGCGCGAACGACAAGCGCTACCGCGCCTACAAGATGGTGTTCTTCACAGGTTTCATCGGCGAGTACTACGGCCTCCAGGGAACGTCCTGGAAGGACCCGCCGATCCTCCATTCGCCGTCCGAGACCCGCCGGATCCGTGGCCGCGAGTACATGCTCTTCTTCAACGGAGACCGGCTGCGGGTGGTCGCCTGGCGCACCAAGAAGGGCGCGTACTGGGTCTCGAACACGCTGCTGCAGTCGCTCTCCGCGAAGGAGATGCTGGGCGTCGCGCGCTGGGTGTCCCGGGTCAAGTGATCAGGCCCGTGCGGCCGATAACCTCTCCTGACATGCCCGAGAAGCCCCCGATCGGTGTCATCGGCGTGGGCTGGGTCGGCCTCGTGAGCGCCGCCTGCTTCGCCGAGCTCGGCCACGACGTCTGGTGTCGCGACATCGACGCGGCGAAGATGGACTCGTTGCGGCAGGGCCGCGTGCCGATCTACGAGCCGGGCCTCGAGGATCTCGTCACGCGCAACCTGAAGCGCCTGCACTTCGAGCTCGACGTTGCTCCGCTGATGGAGCACGCCCGGCTGCTGTTCGTGTGCGTCGACACGCCGCCCACCTACTCCGGGGATGCCGACCTGTCGCGGGTGGAGGCGGTGATCGAGGATCTCCCCGCCTCCGCCGAGCACGCGATCGTGATGAAGAGCACCGTGCCGGTCGGCACGGGCGCGAGCGTGGTGCGGCGGCTCGGGGAGCTCGGCAAGGGAGAGCTCGGCTATGCCTCCAATCCCGAGTTCCTGAAGGAGGGCTCGGCCGTGGTCGACTTCATGCAGCCCGACCGCGTCGTCGTCGGCGCGGACACGCGCACGCCGTGGGCGGCGGACGAGGTCGCGCGCCTGTACGAGCCGCTCGACTGCGAGGTCGTGCGCACCGACGTCGCCTCGGCGGAGATGATCAAGCTTGCCTCGAACGCCTTCCTGGCCACGAAGATCTCGTTCATCAACGAGATCGCCAACGTGTGCGAGGAGGTCGGCGCCGACGTCGGCGAGGTGGCCGCCGGCATGGGCCTCGACCCGCGGATCGGAGGGAGCTTCCTGAATGCAGGGGTGGGCTTCGGGGGCTCGTGTTTCCCCAAGGACGTCTCCGCCCTGAAGCAGCTGGCCGGCAACTCCGGCTACCACTTCCAGCTCCTGACCGCCGTGATCGAGGTCAACGAGCTCCAGAAGCGGCGCGTCGTCAGCAAGCTGAAGAAGCACCTCGGGTCGCTGGTGGGCAAGAGGGTGGCGCTGTTGGGGCTCGCCTTCAAGCCCCACACCGACGACATGAGAGAGGCCTCGAGCGTGGTGCTCGCCTCGCGGCTCCAGGGCGAGGGCGCGATCGTGCAGGCCTACGACCCGGTCGCCGAGGAGCGGGCGAGCGAGATGCTGACCGGCGTCCGGATGTGTGACTCCGCGCTCGATGCGGCGCAGGACGCCGATGCCGTGGTGATCGTCACCGAGTGGCCGGAGTTCGCGGACCTCGACCTGGGGGAGGTCTCAACGCGCATGGCGAACCCGGTGATCGTCGACGGCCGGAACATGCTGGACCCGCGGGCGGTGCGCGCGGCCGGCTTCGTCTACGAGGGCATCGGCCGCATTTGAGTGGCTAACTGACCGTCCAGACACTTACTCTGGAACCACGATGCAGGCACTGATACTCGCGGGCGGCGAGGGCACGCGGCTGCGGCCGCTCACGATGACGGCGCCGAAGCCGGTGGTGCCGCTCGCGAACCGGCCCTTCGTCTCCTACATGATCGACTGGCTGTACAGGCACGGAATCGACGAGATCGTGATGTCGTGCGGTTTCCTGGCCGACGGCGTCCGGCACGTGCTCGGCACCGGCAAGCTGAACGGCGTCACGATCAGGTACGTGGACGAGCCGGAGCCGCTGGGCACGGCGGGAGCCGTGAAGTTCGCCGAGCCCGTGCTGGGGGAACGGTTCGCCGTTCTGAACGGGGACGTCCTGACGGACCTCGACATGCCGAGGCTGCGCGAGTTCCACGAGCAACGTGGCGCCGTTGCGACGCTGGGCCTGGTCCCGGTCGAGGACCCGTCCTCGTACGGGGTGGTCGTCACCGACGACCAGGGCCGCGTCCGGGAGTTCCTCGAGAAGCCAGCTCCCGGCACGGCGCCCACAAACCACATCAACGCCGGCATGTACGTGCTCGAGCACGAGGTCCTGAACCACATCGACAGCGGTCGCGCGGTGTCCTTCGAGCGCGAGGTGTTTCCCTCGCTCGTGGGCGCGGGGCTCTGCGCCCTCCCGCTCGACGGCTACTGGATGGACATCGGGACACCAAATCGCTACCTCCAGGCCACGCGGGACATCCTGCGAGGAGCCGTCGAGACGCCGGTCTCCCCCTCCGGGGACGTGAACGGCGCGACGCCGCCGGTGCTGATCGGGCAGGGCTGCGAGATCTCCCCCGGCGCCCGGGTGGGGCCGGACGCGACCCTCGGCGATGGGTGCCGCGTCGGCTCGGGCGCGGAGGTGCGAGCCTCCTCGCTGCACAACGGCGTGGTCGTGGAGGAGGACGCGGTCGTCCGCGACAGCATCATGGGGTCGCGCGCGCGGATCGGCGCGGGGGCGCGACTCGAAGGCGAGACGATCATCGGCGAGGACGCGGTCGTGCCGCCCGGCACGCATCTGACCGGCGGACGGCTGCCCGGCGCCTGACCAGGTTAGACTGGCGCGCCAATGCCGGGCCTGACGCGGGAGCAGATCGAGTCGGTTGACGTCAGCCGCTCCGTGGACGACGTGCTGGCCATGCCGCAGCACCTCGAGGACGCGCTCTGGCGGGTGGAGTCCGCATCGCTCGGGCGGGTGCTCGGATCCTCGGAAGACCTCGGTCCGCTGCTGGTCTGCGGCATGGGAGGGAGCGCGATCGGCGGCGACCTCGCCGCGGCCGTGCTGGGCGAGCGGCTGTTGCGCCCGCTTCAAACCGTGCGCGGCTACGAGCTTCCGATGTGGGCGTCCCCAACCTCCGTGGTCCTGTGCGCGAGCTACTCCGGCAACACCGAGGAGACGCTCGCGTGCTACGAGGCCGCGGGCGCGCTGGGGGCGATCCGCTTCGCCGTCACGACCGGCGGCCGGCTCGCCGAGGCGGCGCGCGAGGACGGCGTTCCCGTGATCCCGCTGCCGGCGGGGCTGCAGCCGCGGGCGGCGGTGGGCTACATGCTCGTTGGGGCGCTCGAGGTTGCGGCGCTGTCCGGCGTTGCGCTGCACCTCAGGACCGAGATCGACGCGGCCGCGTCCTCGCTGGTGGACCTGGCGGCGAGCTGGGGGCCGGACTCGGACTCGGACAGCCTCGCGAAGCGGGTCGCGCAGCGCGCGCACAAGACCTGCCTGTGCGTCTACGGAGCCGGGCCAACCGCGCCGGTCGCGATGCGCTGGAAGACGCAGGTCAACGAGAACGCGAAGGTGCCGGCGTTCTGGGCGGAGCTGCCCGAGGCCGACCACAACGAGATCGTGGGCTGGGACAGCGCCTCGTCGCTCGGCAGCTTCATGGCCGTCTTCCTGGAGGACGCCGACCAGCACCCGCGCGTGCGGCAGCGCGTTGAGCTGACCGCGGCGCTGATCGAGCCGCAGGCCGCGGGCACGCTGCGCCTCGAGAGCCAGGGGGTGAACCGCGTCGAGCGCGTGCTCTCCCTGGTGCTGCTGGGCGATCTCGTGTCGGTCTACCTGGCGGTCCTGCGTGGCACCGACCCCACGCCGGTCCCGGTGATCGAGCGCCTGAAGGCCGAACTGGCGCGCGCGGAAGTCGCCTGAGCCAAAGCCATCTCCCCCAGGGGCCCGTCCCGATGGGGCCCGGCCCTATACTTCGGCGCTTCTGGGGCCGCCCGGCCGCCGCCGCGCGCCGCATGGACGCCCCCACAGGTGTGACCTTTCTCAGCCGACCCGGGAGAAACCGATGACGACTGCCGCCCAGAACCACGACGTTGCCGACCTGTCGCTTGCCGACGCCGGCCAGGCGCGCATCGAGTGGGCCGACCGGCACATGCCGGTGCTGGCGTCGATCCGCAAGCGCTTTGCGGCGGAGCGGCCGCTGGACGGCATCCAGCTGGGCCTGTGCCTGCACGTCACCACCGAGACGGCGAACCTCGTGCGGACGCTGATCGCCGGCGGTGCAGACGTCGCGCTGTGCGCGTCCAATCCGCTCTCCACCCAGGACGACGTGGCCGCGGCGCTGGTGAAGAACCACGGCGCCGAGGTCTACGCGATCAACGGCGAGGGCAACGAGGCCTACTACGCGCACATCAACGCCGTCTGCGACAAGCACCCGAAGATCACGATGGACGATGGCGCCGACGTGATCGGTGTCCTGCACGGCGAGCGCACCGACCAGCTCAGCGAGGTCATCGGCGGCACGGAGGAGACCACCACGGGGGTGATCCGGCTGCGGGCGCTGGAGGCCGAGGGCAAGCTTGCGTTCCCGATCGTCGCGGTCAACGAGGCGTACACGAAGCACATGTTCGACAACCGTTACGGCACCGGCCAATCGACGATTGACGGCATCATCCGCGCGACCAACATCCTGATCGCGGGCAAGCGCGTGGTCGTGTTCGGCTACGGCTGGTGCGGGAAGGGCGTCGCGATGCGCGCGAAGGGCCTCGGTGCGCACGTGATCGTGTGCGAGGTGGACCCGCTGAAGGCCCTGGAGGCGTTGATGGACGGCTTCGAGGTGATGCCCGGCCTGGAGGCCGCACGCGAGGGCGACATCTTCGTGACGGTCACGGGCGACATGCACGTGCTGGACGGCCGGCACTTCGGCGTGATGAAGAACGGCGCGATCGTGGCCAACTCGGGCCACTTCAACGTGGAGATCGACATCCCGGCCCTGCTCGAGATGTCGACGTCGAAGCGGGAGGCCAGGCCCTTCGTCGAGGAGTACCAGCTCGGCGACGGCCGCCACATCTTCCTGCTCGGCGAGGGCCGGCTGATCAACCTGGCCGCCGCGGAGGGTCACCCGGCCGCCGTGATGGACATGAGCTTCGCCAACCAGGCGCTGGCGGCGGAGCACATCGCCAAGGATCACGCCGACCTGGAGCGCCGGGTCTACGGCGTGCCGGACGAGATCGACAAGGAGATCGCCAGGTTGAAGCTCGAGTCGATGGGCGTCGCGATCGACACGCTCACCGCCGAGCAGGCGAAGTACCTCTCGAGCTGGGACCAGGGGACCTGATCCCATGAAGGCGATGCTGCTGGCGGCGGGCCTCGGAACCCGTCTGCGGCCGCTGACCTACGAGCTGCCGAAGCCGATGGTGCCGATCCTCGGCCGGCCGGTGATGGAGCACATCCTGCGGCTGCTGGCCCGGCACGGGTTCGACGACGTGGTCGCCAACCTGCACTACTTCCCGGACCTGATCCGGGACCGGTTCGGCGACGGGTCGCAATACGGCGTCCGGCTCGTCTACTCCTACGAGCCCGAGCTGATGGGCACCGCCGGCGGCGTGCGCAACGTGCGCGACCACTTCGGCGGAGAGACGTTCCTGATCATCTCCGGCGACGCGCTGACGGACATCGACCTGACCGCGCTCTGGGAAACGCACAGGCGCCAGGGCGGCATCGCCACGCTGGCGCTGAAGCGCGTCGACGACCCGAGCGAGCTGGGGGTCGTGATCGTCAACGAGGACGGGCGCATCCAGGGCTTCCAGGAGAAGCCGGACCCGGCGGAGGCGCTCTCGAACCTGGGCAACTGCGGCATCTACGTGTTCGAGCCCGAGATCTTCGACTATTTCCCCGAGCCCGAGTTCGTGGACTGGGCGATGGACGTGTTCCCGAAGCTGCTCGAGCAGGACGTGAGCTTCCACGGCCACTCGTTCCCCGAGTACTGGAATGACGTCGGCTCGCTGGAGGAGTACCGGCAGGGCAACTTCGACGCGCTCGCGGGTGCCGTGCGCGTCGACATGGGCGAGCTGTCCGGGTCCAACGGGTTGCGGCTCGCGCCCGGCGCGCAGCTGCCCGCGGACGCCGAGATCGAGGGGCAGGTGTTCATCGGCGAGGGCTGCCGGATCGCGGCGGGCGTACGGCTCACAGGCCCCGTCGTGATCGGCGAGGGATCGCAGATCGGCGAGGGCGCCGCGATCCGCGACACTGTCGTGTGGCCGCGCACCGAGGTGGACCCGGGCACCGTCCTGATCGGGGCCGTCGCGGGCGAGCGCCCGCTGGCCGAGAAGCTCTAGGCCCGGGATCTAGCGACCGGCCTCGAGCCGCTCGCGCCGCTGCTGGTCGTGCTCGGAGCGCTCCAGCATCCGGATGAAGAAGATCGCGAACGCGACCACGAGCACGAGCGACTGCTCGATCATCATCACGACGCCGCCGATGTTGAGGTCCTCGAGCGGGGTCAGGCCCCAGGTCCGCGGCACCTGCTCGTAGGCGTCGTAGCCGACGTCGGGAGAAAAGGCCAGCACGACGCCGAGCGCTCCCATCAGCAGCTTCGCGGCGCTCAGGTAGGCGAGGGGCCATGGCCCGCGCAGCCGGTGGCGTGGCGGCACCGGCTCGATCAGGTACCACCAGAACGCGATCCCGGCGCTGAAGAAGCTCGCGTGCTCGAGCACGTGCGCCCACGCGTGCTCGAGTGCCAGGTCGTACATCGCCGGCAGGTGCCAGAGCCACATCAGGCCGACGTAGGCTGCCAGCGCCACGGCGGGGTGCGCGAGCGGGCCCAGCGCCTCCTCGACGGGGTGCAGGCGGCGGACGGCCGGGCGCAGCATGGTGCGCGAGAGCCCCAGCAGCAGCAGGATCGGCGCGAGGTCCGCGAGCAGCAGGTGCTGGACCATGTGCATCGTGAACAGCCGCTCCTCGCCGAGACGGTCGATCGGCGACGCCAGCGCGACGAACAGCACCCCGAGGCCGCCGGCGAACGCGGCGGCGCGCCACCGGTCGCGGCGCGGGTGGATCCCGGCAGCCCGGCGCAGGTCGCGCAGGCGCCATGCGTACACGCCGCCGGCGAGCGCGATCGTCGCCAGCACGGGTGGGCTCAACGTCCACGTGTACAGGCCCGCGAGCGGCATGCCGCGAAATTGTCTCAGCCGTGTGGTGACCCGTGACGTGCCGGGCGGCAGGCTTCGCGCATGCCCGGACGGCTCGCTCGCTGCCTCCTCTCGCTGGTGGTCCCGCCGCTGTGCGTCGCCTGCCGTGAGCCGGAGCTGTCGGGCGCGCCCGTCTGCCCGCAGTGCGTCAGCGCGATGGCGCCCATCGCGGCGTGCTGCCGCCGCTGCGGTGCGCCCCGGCCCTGTGCGGTCGAGGCCTGTCCCGAGTGCCGCGGCCGGGGCCTGGCGTTCGAGCGCGCGTGGGCGCCGTTCGCGTACACGGGCGCGGCGCGCGAGGTCGTCCTGGGCCTCAAGGGCCGTGGGCTGACCGACGGCGCCACCTACATGGCGGAGGCGATCGCGCGGCGCGCCCCGCCGGGGCTGCTGGCAGGGATTCTCGTCCCGGCGCCCGCGCATCCCGAGCGGATCCGGCGCCATGGCCACAACCAGGCCCGCGAGGTGGCCGCGGCGCTGGGT
>JBOGZM010000278.1:0-5720 GCA_050697255.1 Solirubrobacterales bacterium | reverse complement strand
ACCTGGAAGGGGCTGGTCGCGATGGGAGCCGCGGCGGGACTGATCCCGTGCCCCTCGGCGCTCGTCGTCCTGCTCGGAGCGATCGCCCAGCACCAGGTGGCGCTCGGCCTGCTGCTGATCGTGGCGTTCAGCGCCGGCCTTGCGATGACCCTCACGGCGCTCGGGCTGGCGGTCGTCTTCGGCCGCCGCGCGCTGTCGCGCGTGCGCGTGCCGGCAGGTTTGACCGCCGCGCTGCCGGCGCTGTCGGCGGTGGTGATCGTCGGCGTCGGCTTCGTCCTGACCGCGCAGGCCCTGCCGCAGCTCTCCTAGACGTAGCCGAAGCGCGCGAGTGCGGGCCCGGCGGCCTCCGTGATGGCGGCCACCTCCTCCGGGGGCGCGTCGCGCCAGCGGCCCAGCGATGCAGGCGGCGAGATGTCGCGCAGCGAGCCCTCCATGAAGCGGTCGACGTCGGCGTCCGGAACGGCGAAGCCAAGCAGGCGCCGGACGGTGGGAACCGGGTCGGCGCAGAGATCCTCGAACCTGACACAGAGGTATTTCTCGCCCAGCTCCTGGCCGTCGTCGGCGGCGAGGGTGTTTCCCCAGGCCCAATACGCGGCGGAACGCACGGGCTCGGGGCCCGCCCAGCGAGCGCCGAGCGCGGTCGGCCCGTACCGCTCAGCCTGGTACTGGTTCTCCGAGAACGCCATGTCGCGGCCGTCGCGCACCATGTGCAGGAAGCGCAGCCCTGGGTGCCGCTGGTGCAGGAACGGCAGCATCAGATAGCTGTGCGGGTGCTTCCAGCCCCACGCGACCGGATCGCCGCCCGCCGCCGCCAGGTGCCTCTGCACGGCCTCGTCGTGGGCGCGGACCAGCTCGGCCTCGAACTCCGGAGTCCATTCGCCGAAGCGCCGCTGCAGATAGCGCAGGCCCCAGCGCCAGTCGAACCGCGCGAACGGCCTGGCGTCGAGCGAGTTGTTCACCCGGGCACCCATGTAGCGGCCGGCCCTGAACACGATCTGCGTGACGACTCGCGTGCCCGAGCCGCCCGTGCCCCCGATCACGAGCGGGCTGTCGATTGCTTCCATATAGGGGGCGGAATGCTAGCTGCGTGAACCAGGGCTCCCCCCGTGCGGCCGCCTGGAAGCTGTCCTGCTTTGCCCTTCCATGGCAGGTAAAAGTCAGGACGACGGCACCGGCGGCGATCGACGACGTATGGTCGGGCCTGAAGCTCGTGATCCGGCTCGAGAACCGTTGACGAAAGACAACCCCGAGGAGGCCCGATGCCCGACCCCGTATTCCTGATCACCGGCGCGTCGAGCGGCATCGGCGCGGCAACCGCCCGCCACGCCGCCCGCGAGGGCTACCGCGTGGTGCTCGCCGCCCGCTCCGAGGACAAGATCGCCGCGCTCGCACAGGAGCTCGGCGAGGACCGCGCGCTGGCGGTGCGCTGCGACGTGACCGAGTGGGAGGACCAGCAGCGCATGGCTTTGGAGGCGCAGGATGCGTTCGGGCAGCTCGACGTCGTGTTCGCGAACGCCGGCTTCGGCGCGCCCCGGGGGTTCCTCGAGTCAGACGTGGACCACTGGCGCGCGATGGTGCTGACCAACGTCTACGGCGCCGCGCTCACGATCAGGGCGACGCTGCCGGCCGTGCGCGAGAGACGGGGGCACGTGCTGCTGACCGGGTCTGTTGCCGGCCGGCGGGCGCTGCCGGGCTCGCTCTACTCGGCGACGAAGTGGGCGGTGACCGCGATGGGCGAGGCGCTCCGCCAGGAGGTGGACGGCAGCGGAATCCGGGTCACGCTGATCGAGCCGGGGATGGTCGACACGCCGTTCTTCGACAACCGACCGCGAGGGGCGCTGGCGGCCGAGGACATCGCACGCGCGGTGATGTTCGCCGTCGGGCAGCCACCCCAGGTGGACGTGAACGAGATCCTGGTCCGGCCGACGGCGCAGAGCGCCTAGCAACTCTCAAGCACAGAGCGGGGGCGCCGATGCGTTCCACATGCTCACGAGGAGCTCTCATGCGTGAGGGGCGGGACGCCCTGCGAGCCGCTCGCCGGCTGGTCTCCCGCGGGTGGGACTACGACTCGATCGTGGCCCGCCTGAGGAGCGAGTCCAACCTGGACGAGCGCCAGGCGCGCGCGGTGACGGCGCGGGCCTTCAAGCCACCTCCGCGCGAGGGCGTCTCGCTCGCGGAGGAGCTCGAGGCGATCAGCCGGGCGCTGGACCTGCGCCGGCGCTGACCCCCGGCTCCGCCGCCGGCTGGGCAACCGGTGCGCCGGGAGCCCGCCGCGGCGGGATGCGGTCGCGCAGCCAGCGGTAGAGCTTGTCCGTGCCGGTGTCCGCGTGGAGCTCGATGCGGCCCAGCGCCGAGTGTGACGTCGACGGCTTCGTGTACTGGGGCGGATCGGTCATGAACACCGCCTTGAAGTGGCGGCGCAGGAACCGCGACATGAAGCGCGGGATGCGCGGGTCATTCGTGCGGTCCTGGCCGTAGCTTCCATAGGGGACGGCGAAGCTGAGGGGATTGAAGCCGGGGAGCTGCTCGGACATCGTGCGCTTCGCCCACAGGATGTCGTGCTCGACCCGGCGCTTGTAGGCGCCGAAGGACTCGAGGCCGCTTCCGGGGTGGTACTGTCGGTACGCGTAGGCAGGGCCCTCGTGCCCCGCGGCGTCGTAGCGCACGTTGACGTGGCCTACCCCGGCGTGCTCCTGCACGTCCCAGCGCCGGTTGGTCGCCATCGTGCGCAGCTCGTCCCAGGTCAGGTAGAAGGAGCTCTGCTCTTCCACGAACCCGGCGATCGCGAACATCGTCGCCCTGAAACCGTGCTTGGCGAGAATCTTGTCGGCGCCCCGGTACGAGTCGAGCCGCCCGTCGTCGAACGTGATCAGGATCGGCCGCCGCGGCAGGTTCACCGTGACTCCCTGGAGGAAGCGCACGTACTCGGCGATCGTGATCGTCTCGAAGCCGGCTCTGTCCAGCATCGCGATCTGCTCCGCGAACTGCCGGCGGGTGACCGAGTAGTGGTCGCCGTCCCCGTTCACGCCGTGATACGCGAGCACCGGCACGGCCCCCCGGATCCGCGGTAGCGGTTGCCACCGCGCGAGCTGGGCCGGGCTCGGTTCGAACGCGGGCGCGTCGAGCGGCGCGCGATCGGGCTCCGCAAGCGCCACGTCGCTGCGGATCTTCGGGATCGCGAAGTACAGCGGAACGAGGGACAACGGCAGCAGCAGGAACGCGAGCGCGCCCCGGAGGGCGTTCCCCGCAAGGATCATCTGGCGACCTCCGCAGGGGCCGTCCGCGTGCCCCAGCTCGAGTTGCGTGACGTGAGGATCGCGTACCACGTCTGCCACAGCAGGAACGCGAGGTAGAAGAACACGAACAGCACGCCGAACACCCACAGCGTGTCGTAGCGCCCGTGGCGGAGGCCGTAGTAGAGCCCGTACACGAGGGCCATCGCATAGATCCCGATCAGGTAGACGAACGGCGCGCCGGCGCCGGCCACGAACGGCTGCCACGCGATCGCGCGCACCGCCACGAGCGGCGCAACCAGCGGGAGCGCGATGCCGAGATATGCCCACACGCTCGCCAGCGGGCTGCGCCGCCAGATGAACCGCCCGACGATCAGCGACTCGCGCGTCCAGGACCGCTTCCACCGCAGCTGCTGGCGCAGGAAGACGCGGAAGGTGGTCGGCACGATCGTGCGCGAACGAGCCAGCTCGTCGTAGCGAACGTCCCAGGTGCGCAGCACGAAGTTGGTCAGCGAGCGGTCGTCTCCGTATGTCGCCGGGCGCCCCAGGAAGCGCTGGTGCTCCCAGCGCTCGAGCACGGGGGCGATCGCCTCCCGGCGGTAGGTCGAGAAGCAGCCCGAACAGCACGTGACCGCGCCGAAGATGGACTCGGCCGCCTTGCAGACGCGGAACGCGACGAAGTAGCGCACCGCCTGCATGCGGGCGATCCAGGACTCGCGCGAGTTCTCCACCTCGGCATGGCCGGCGATCGCGCCCACCTTCGGGTCGACGTAGCCGCGCACGATCCGCCGCAGGGCATCGCGCTCAAGCGAGCTGTCGGAGTCCACGAACGCGACGATCTCTGCCGAGGTGGCGCGGATGCCCGCCGCCATCGCCGCGCGCTTCCCGCGGTTCTCGGGAAAGGAGATCACCCCCACGATCTGGCTGCCGGCGGCGGCGCTCTCGATCTCCTGCAGGGTGTGGTCCGTCGAGCCGTCGTTGACCACCACGATCTCGAGCTTCTCGAGCGGGTAGTCGACCGCCAGCAGCGACCTGATCGACGCGGCGACAGCGGCTTCCTCGTTGAAGGCCGGCATCACCACCGCGACCGTCGGTTCGAGCGGTTCTCCCGGCGGGTCGGGAGCCGGCCGGTAGAACAGGCTGAACAGGAAGCGGCTCATGATGAACGCGCACACGACCACGCTGTACACGCCGAACCACGGGTCATCCACGACGACCTCGATGAAGACGGTCTTGTACGTGAGGACCGCGGTCACGATCACGGCCAGGTAGAGCGCGCACACCCCGCGCAGCGCGAGGTTGAGCCAGGGGATCGGCTCGCGGGTGGCGAGACGGCCCCCCGTCGACAGTCCGGTCGCCGCCACTAGATCAGCGCCCTCTCACGTCCGAGCGGCGTGCGGTAGGTGCAGTCGAGCACCCGCTCGAAGGGGTCCAGCCAGCTGTAGTCGTGGCCGTCGTGCAGCGTCACCACCAGCGCGAGGTCATAGTCGGAGGGACGGGGCCGCGGCACCGACAGCAGCGCGAGGTGCTCATCCGCCTCGAGCGACCGCACGAGCGGATCGTGGTACGAGACCGCCATGCCCTCCTCAGCCAGCTCGCGCATGATGCGCACGGCCGGCGACTCGCGCACGTCGCGCACCCCCGGCTTGTACGGCGCGCCCACCACCAGCACCCGTGCCTCGCCGGAGTGCAAGCCGTCGTCGGCGAGCAGGTCGAGCGCCCGGCTGACGACCGCCGTGGGCCGCATCGCGATCGCTTTCATCGCACGCTCGGTCACCGGCGCGTAGCCGCGGCGCTCGCGCAGCCCCTGGAGCAGGTAGTGCGGGTCGCACGGGATGCAGTGGCCGCCGACACCCGGTCCCGGGTAGAAGGCCATGAAGCCGTATGGCTTCGTGGCCGCGGCCCGCGTGACCTCGATCGGGTCGAGGCCGTAGCTGCGGCTGGCGCCCGCCATCTCGTTTGCGAACGCGATGTTCACGGCGCGGAAGGTGTTCTCGTACAGCTTCGTCATCTCCGCCGTCTCCGGCGAGGAGACCACGTGCACCCGGGCCGCGACTCCGCCCACCACGGCCGCGGCTGCGCGCGCGCACTGGGTCGTCGCGCCGCCCACGACGCGCGGTACGTCCTCCTGTCCGAAGCGCCGGTTTCCGGGGTCGATGCGCTCCGGTGAGAAGGCGACGAACACCTCCCGGCCCGGACGCAGCCCGCGTGCCGCGAGCGGCTGGATCAGAAGCTCACGCGTCGTGCCCACATACGTGGTGCTCGTGAGCACGATCGTCTGGTCTCGCCGCGCCTGCGCCACCGCGGTCGCGCAGGCCGCGCGGATGAATCGGAGGTCCGGCGCGAGCGTCGCGTCGACGGGGGTCGGCACGCAGATCACGATGGCGTCGGCCGCCTGCAGCGCACCGGGGTCAGACGTGAGCACGAGCTCTCCAAGCTCGATCGCCGAGCGCAGGCGCTCCCTGTCCGGGCCGGCGAGGTCCACGG